>NZ_JBLBUE010000084.1:0-14928 GCF_047290655.1 Alteromonas sp. AMM-1
ACAAAGTTAGTCACATCAACAATGGGGTCGATGCTACGAATGCCGCTGCGACGCAGTTTTTCCGTTAACCACAGTGGTGATTGGGCTTTTACATTTACGCCCTTTACTACCCGGCCAAGATAGCGCGGACATGCATCCGGCGCACTTAACGTAATGGCCAGCTTGTCTTCAATAGTTGGCGCAACCGCTTCAATCTGAGGTTCGGTTACGTCGGCATTATTTAATACGCCAACCTCGCGGGCGATACCGCGAACACCAAGACAATCGGCGCGATTGGGCGTTAAATCTACTTCAATCGTAACATCGTCTAAGCTCAGGTAATCGCGGATGTCTGCACCAATGGGCGCATCCAGTGGTAATTCAATAATACCGCTGTGATCGTCACTGATACCCAGCTCAGAAAAGCTGCACAGCATACCGTGAGACGGCTGTCCTCGCAGTTTTGCTTTTTTGATCTTAAAATCACCCGGCAATACAGCGCCCACTTTGGCGACAGCCACTTTCAGGCCAAGACGGCAGTTTGGTGCACCACAAACGATGTCCAGTAATTCGTCTTCGCCTACGTTAACTTTTGTTACGCGCAATTTGTCTGCGTCAGGGTGTTGTCCACACTCAACCACCTCGCCTACTACTACGCCAGAGAAATCTCCCGCAACCGGCTCAACGCCGTCTACTTCCAGCCCCGCCATGCTAAGCTGTTCGCACAGTTCATCCTGTGACGCAGCAGGGTTAACCCATTCTCTTAACCACTTTTCACTGAATTTCATGTTGATGCCGCCTTAGTTGAACTGCTTGAGGAAACGGAGGTCGTTTTCGAAAAACGCGCGCAAATCATTCACGCCGTAACGCAACATGGTTAAACGCTCAACGCCCATTCCAAAGGCGAAACCAGTGTATTCTTCCGGGTCGATACCCACCGCACGCAGTACATTGGGATGCACCATACCGCAACCGAGTACCTCCAGCCACTGGCCATTCTTACCCATTACATCTACCTCTGCTGAAGGTTCAGTGAACGGGAAGTAAGATGGACGGAAGCGTACCTGTAATGACTCCTCGAAGAAGTTTTGCAGGAAGTCGTGCAGAATGCCTTTCAGCTCAGTAAAGCTCACATTTTTATCAACCATCAGGCCTTCTACCTGGTGGAACATAGGCGTGTGAGTCTGATCGTAATCGTTACGGTAAACGCGTCCGGGTGAAATAATACGCAAAGGCGGCTTTTCTGCTTCCATGGTGCGAATTTGTACACCCGACGTTTGCGTGCGCAACATAATTTCCGGGTTAAAGTAGAAGGTATCATGGTCGGCACGGGCCGGGTGATTAGCCGGAATATTCAACGCGTCAAAGTTGTGGAAGCTGTCTTCCACTTCCGGACCGGTTTTAACCGCAAAGCCCAGTTCACCAAAGAATTGCTCGATACGCATGATAGTGCGTGAAACCGGATGCAAGTTACCTGCAAACTCTGTACGGCCTGGCAAGGTTACATCTACCGCTTCTTCGGCCAGCTTTTGATTCATCTCGGCTGCGCGCAGGGCATCGCCCTTTTCGCCTATGGCCTGTTGAATAATTTGCTTTGCTTCGTTAATTTTTTGCCCGGCGAGTGGACGTTCTTCAGCAGACAACTGGCCCAACCCTTTCAACAGGTCAGTTAGTTTGCCCTTTTTACCCATGAACTCCACCCGAACCTGGTCGAGCGTGGCTGCATCGCTGGCAGCATCAATCTCGGCTTTCGCCTGACTGACTATCGCTTCAAGCTCCATGATTACCCCAATTTGGTACAAAATTACTGTGTGGCAAATCCGGCTTGGCTAAAGGCATCAATGCTGCTAAACGGCCGGATCTGTAAAAGGCCGACATTTTACACAAAGGATAAAAGGCACGGCTACCCTAACGGGCTGATTTCAGCAAATAAAATGCAAAAACCTGCAAAATTGCAGGTTTTTTATGGCTAAACGCGTGTTCCGCTATTTTACAAGCGGCAGGATTGCTTTAAATTCGGGTATATCGGCCCGCTGTAGTAACTCATACAGTGCCATTTCCACACAGGTTAGCACAGCGCCTGAACGTTGCATTTTATCCAGCGCCAGGGCTTTGTGTTCCGGATTTCTGGAAGACACAGCGTCACTCACCACGTGTGCGTTGTAACCGTTTTCCAACAAGTCACATACGGTTTGATATACACAAATATGTGCTTCAATGCCGCAAACCAGCCAATCTTTGCGCCCGGTTGATGCTATAGCCTGTGAAATTACGCTGTTGCCAAGCGCACTGAAGGTTGATTTAGCGTAGGGTTCACAACCACTTAAATGTGCTGCAACTGCCGGTACGGTTGCACCGAGTTTGTCTGGCAATTGCTCCACCCAAATTACGGGCAGTCCCAGCAATTTCGCCCCCTGAATTAACGTACTTACAGCACCCAGAGTTTCGTTACTATTGGCGACCAGTGTGGCCAGCTTGCCTTGCACATCAATCAGTATCAGGCCGGTATATGACAGGGTTAACATAGTGATTGCTCCTCATTGGCACTGGCTATATTGCACAGTGCCAATGTATCACCTTTATGATTGAAGTGCGTTAAATTCGCGACGGGCTTTTTCTTTGCTCATGCCATATTTTTCCTGCATTTTGCCGTAGAAAACCTCAAACTTACCTTCCATTTGCTCAACTTCATCCTGGGTAAGTTTGCCCCACTTCTGCTTAACTGTACCGGTAAGTTGTAACCATTTGCCTTTCGCTATATCGGTATTCATAGTTCGCTCCATAGTATTCAGAAGAATTACCCGAACAGACCTTCGCCGGGCCTTATGCGCTGTGCCATCACTAGCTGTAGCAATCTTGCGCATAAATGGATATCTGCTAAATACGTACCATTATTAACCTTATTAAAACCAATAAGTTACGAATCAATTAGCTGTGCAGTTTGTAGCGAAGTCATACCTGAGTGAAATACTTACAAAAAAACCCGGCGTGATGGATCAGGCCGGGTTGTTTATGGAATTTTCGTTAGTGAGCAGGCTTTATTTTAAATACCAGGCTGTACAACACCGGCACAAACACCAGCGTCAGTAAGGTGGCAAAGCCCAGACCAAACATGATCACCACGGCCATACTGGCAAAGAAGTCGTCAAACAACAGCGGGATCATGCCCAAAATGGTAGTAATTGCCGCCATACATACCGGTCGCACACGACTCAAGGTTGCATGAAACAAGGCAGAATAAGGTGCTTTGCCTTCTTCCAGTTCCAGCTTTACCTGCTCAACCAGCACGATACCATTTTTAATGATCATGCCCGACAAGCTCAGGAAACCCAGTAACGCCATAAAGCCAAACGGTGCGCCGGTAATCAATAATCCGTAACTTACTCCGATGAGTGCCAATGGAATACATGCCCAGATAATCCCAGCGATTCGCGCAGAGGCAAATAGCAATACGGTGGTAATAAACATGATCAGGTAACCCAGCGGCAGCGAACCAAAAATGGCTTTTTGTGCTTTGGTAGAGGCCTCAAACTCGCCCCCCCACTCCAACTCATAGCCCACAGGTAATGCAATCGCTTCAATTTGGCCACGTACCCGAGAGAAAAGCTTGGCAGCCGTTTCAGTACCTAAAATATCGTGGTCGGCCATCACCGTAATGGTGCGCTTGCGGTCGCGGCGCATAATAATAGGATCTTCCCATACTACGTCGAACTTGCGCACAATTTGGGTAATCGGAATAAACTGCTGTGCAGTAGACGAATAAATTTGCAGGTTTTCCAGATTATCCGCCGTAAGGCGCTCCTCCGGTGGTGGCCTGCTGATAATAGGCAGCAAATCTGTACCATCGCGATACACGCCAATTTGGGCACCGCTGAAGCTGGTTAACAACAAGCTATCCAAGTCAGCTTTGCTAATGCCTACCCGTCTTGCGGCCGCTTCATTAAACACCGGGCGGATCACTTTGGTTTGCTGACGCCAGTTATCGCGAATATTACGCGCACCGGGGTCGCTCTCTAATACGCGTTTGGCTTCTTCCGACAATTGACGCAGTACCAACGGATCGGGGCCACTAAAACGCGCTTCAATTTTAGCATCGGTAGAGGGCCCAATTTCCAGCCGCTTAATTTTGAAGAACATCTCACTATGCTCAGATTCCATGTAGTCACGCAACTTGGGCAATTGAGCTTCCAGCGCTTCTCCATCGCGCATGCGGATCACCAACTGAGCATAAGTGGGATAGCTTTTTTCGGTTTTGTAAGTGAGCATGAAGCGCGCCAATCCCTGACCAACTGTGGTAGTAACTTCCTCTACCCCATCCTGCTGTAGCATGTGCTTTTCAATTTCACCCATTTTCTGGGCATTCACACGAATATCGGTGCCGGCTTTATGCCATACGTCAACCAGGAACATGGGGGTAGTCGACGGCGGGAAAAATGCCTGCTTAACCTGCCCAAACGCAATAACAGCACTTACCAGTAACGCAACCATGGTAGTAACGGTAAGCCAGCGCCAACGCAAGGCAAAGCCCAATATACCGCTAAACACATCAAAAATGATGCCTTTATAAATATCTTCACTGTCTTTAATTTCACCTTCGGCGCCATTGTCTTCATCTTTAAACAGTAATGAAGCAAAGAAAGGCGTCAGTGTGATTGCGGTTACCCAGCTCAGTAACAGGCTAACAAACAATACCCAGAACAGGCTGCCAGCAAACTCACCGGTAGCATCGCTCGACAGGCCAATCGGCGCAAAGGCAATGATTGCAATCACTGTGGCACCTAAAAGGGGCCACATGTTCTGGCTCACTACCTGTGCAGCGGCATCGCGTTTGCTCATTCCGCGCTTCATGCCTATCAGGATCCCTTCGGTAACCACAATGGCATTATCAACCAGCATCCCCAGGGCTATAATTAATGCACCCAGTGAAATACGCTGCAAGTTTATGTCCATCTGCTGCATAAAGATAAACGTGCCCAGCACAGTAAGCAGCAGTATAAGTCCAATTAACAGCCCAGACTTGAGTCCCATAAACAGCAGTAGCACTACAATCACTATGCCCACGGCTTCGGCCAGGTTTAACATAAACCCGTACACCGACTTATCTACCTCAGCCGGCTGGTTATAAATGAAATCAGTATCCATACCAACCGGACGCATGTATTCAAGCTCCTGCATGCGTTGCTGAATACGTTCCCCCACTTCCACTACATTCACGCCATCGGCAAATGAAATCCCCAGCAGCAAGGCCTGTTGCCCGGCGTATTGGATTAAGTTATCTGGTACTTCTTCATAGCCCCGGTAAACACGCGCTACATCACATAAGTAAATTTGCTCAGACGCGCCCGCCTGGCTAATTAACAGGTTTTCCAGTTCTTTAACCGATTCAAATTCGCCGGTTGGGTAAATGCGAATATATTCATCACCAATTTTTACCCTTCCGGCATTGGATACCTGATTCTGTGTAACCAGCAAAGAGCTGATACGACTTGGGCTGATCCCCAGTGACACGATTTTAGAACGCGATATTTCTACGAAAACCTGCTCGTCCTGCTCGCCTTGCAGGGTAACTTTGCCTACCCCGTCAACCAGCACCAGTTCTCGCTTTAAGAAATCCACGTAATCATTAATGTCTTTATACTGATAGCCATCACCAGTTACAGCGATGAGCATGCCGTACACGTCGGCAAAATCGTCTATAATTTTGGGCGGGTACACACCCGAGGGTAACGATGGCGTCAAATCATTGATTTTACGACGCATCTCCTCCCATATCCCGCGCAAGTCGTCTTTGCGGTAGATACTTTTCATTTCTACCATGATCTGGGATTTACCGGCGGTTGAAACAGACTGAATATTGTCTACATAAGGCAATTGCTGAATAGCATTTTCTATGGGATAGGTTACCTCTTCTTCTACCTGTGTAGGCGAAGCGCCCGGGTACAGGGTGATCACCATGGCTTGTTTAATGGTGAACTGCGGATCTTCCAGCCGCCCCAAATTTAAAAACGCAATGATCCCACCAATCAACAGAATAAGGGTCACCATCCAACTGGATGTGCGATTATTAACAAAATAACTGGCGATGTTCACAACTACAGCCCCCGTTCTTTTTGCCAAATCCGTACTGTATCGCCCGCGTTCAGGCGGTGAACCCCCGCTTCAACAATTTGTTCTGAAGTGTTTAACCCCTGTATAACTTTAAAACCCTGCTCCGAAATACCGCCGAGTGTTACCGCGCGTTTTTCCAGTGTCATATTGTCAGTGATCACAAACACATAACTTTGCTGGGCATTTTCAGCATCGGCAAACACGGCTGATGCGGGTACATTCCAGCCACCACTCTTCACTTTCATTACCTGATCCAGCTGTGCACGCACCGTGGCCGACATGCCCGGAAATACGTTAAAGCTATCAGGGCGGGGTAACTGAAATACCACCTTATAGGTGTTGGTTGCCGGATCGGCATCAGCGTCATATTCCTTTAAGGTTGCGCGAAATACCTCATCCGGATGCGTGTCGAATCTAACCTCAGGCTGATAGGTAGCTTCTTTGTCCAGGTTAGACAGCAAATCTTCCGGAATTTGGATGGCCACATCCACTACCGTATTTTTCTGTAACGAAAATACGGGCTGTTGAGCGGTGACACTTTCGTAATTTTCTACAAAGCGCTGTGCAACTTGTCCACCAAACGGTGCATGTAATTGCGTATAGGCCAGGTTGGTCTTGGCTGATTTTAACGCCGCTGCTGCCACTTGTAACTGCGCATTGGCTTCATCAAAACCGGCTTTTGACGCCAATTGCTTCTCCAGCAATGTTTTTGCGCGGTCGTACTGCACTTTTGCCAAGTCGTAATTGGCCTGAGCTTGATCCACGGCGATTTGGTAGTCAGTGGGATCTAATTTCGCCAGTAGCTGACCCGACTGAACCATTTGTCCGGACGTAACCAATAATTCCGACAACTCACCGGACACGCGAAACGCCAGCGTGGCGTCTTCACTGGCTTCCACTACGGCGGGAAATTCACGGTAGCCCCCCGTATCTCCCAAAGTGAGTGTAATTGCCTTCACCAGCTTGGTTTGATCTTTACTTACCGGTGCCACATCAGCTTGTCCGCCACAGCCTGCCAGCACGCTAACCAATGCCAATACGGCACTGATTTGAATATGAAATCGTTGGGTCACACACATTCTCCTAAAGCTTATGCTGGCAATATACGCCAATCCATACCAAAATAATATTTAATCTATTTTAGCCATATATTAAATTAAATTTATGACTCTTGAACAACTCCGCATGTTTGTTACGGTAGCCGAACTGGGGAGTATTGCCCGTGCCGCCGAGCAGTTACATAAAACACAACCCGCAATATCCATTGCCATTAAACGGTTACAGGAAGAATTTAAGCTAAGTTTATTGCAAAAAAGCGGTAACCGCCTGCAATTAACTGAAGATGGACAGCGCATGTTGCCGCACTGCCGGTATTTACTCAGGCAACAAGCCGATATATCAGGCCTGGCTGCCCACCTTAACCGTGACCACGAGCGTAAAGTTGAGCTGGTATTTGATACCATTTGCCAGCAGTTCACCATTTACGATGCAGTTATCAATACACAACAGGCGTTTCCTCACACAGAGCTCTACTTAACCTCGGTGGCCCGACTGGGCGCGTTGCAGCAGGTTATCAAAGGCACTGCAGATATTGCCATCACCCCCTGGATGCACAGTTTCCATGAACTGGCGACGTTTGACACCCTGCCCTTCGGCCAGTTTGAAGTGATTGCTGTTTTACATGTTAGCTGCCTGCGGAATTTGCACACACCGCCCAAACATTCCAGTCATCTGCACGATTTGCCTCTGCTGATGCCCCAGGCATTCGATATTGATATTGATATTGAGAAGATGATGGGCGTGGTACCCGCATTTACTATTCGTACAAACGACAGCGATACACAAAAAGCATTGCTTATGAAAGGCGCAGGATGGGGTTATATTCCTCGCGATAAAGTATCGGAAGAGCTGGCTTTGGGGGAATTAGTGGCTTTAAACTTAAGCGATGTTACCAGCAGTATCCGCGGAGAAATTAGTGCCGTGCGTAAGCTGGGTGAACAATATGGCCCGGTAAGTGAATTTCTGTGGCAGCAATTAATTAACATTGTGCAATCACAAGGACTCTCAACGTGAAACGCAGCTTAAAGCGCAAATGGTTTACTAAACCTGAAATGCTGGTGGCAGTAATACCAATTGGCAATCAATTCAGCTTTCATTGACCGGGCGTATGCCAAAACGTCGGTGTAGCCCAGCGTGTTAATAACGTCACAACAAAGGTAAACGGGCAATAGTGTCGTCCGGGCAGGATGTTTCGGTATTTGTGGTTACCGAGCCGGATTTGGTGTCTGTACTTCAAGACGCCAGTTTTGAGGTAAGTCTGTGTTACTGTTCCATTTACGAAGACTGCTGGATAACCTCAGGCATTGAAGCACCACAAGCGGTTAACGCTAGTGTTTTAAGCGATAAGAACAGATTTATACAATAATTCTTTCGCTGAAACGAAAAACGGCGAGCATCCCGCTCGCCGTTTTCCGAAAGAACTTAAACTTAATTAAATAATTAAGCTAATGCGCCTTTAGCCGCTACGACTAATGCGCTGAAAGCCGCTTTGTCATGTACTGCGATGTCGGCAAGGATCTTACGATCGATTTCAACAGACGCTTTCTTCAGACCGTTAATGAAACGGCTGTATGACATGCCATTTTGACGAGCCGCAGCGTTGATACGTGCAATCCACAGTTGACGGAATTGACGCTTGCGCTGACGACGGTCGCGATAAGCATATTGACCAGCTTTAGTTACAGCTTGTACCGCTACGCGATAAACGCGTGAACGGGCACCGTAATAACCTTTAGCTTGTTTTAAAACTTTTTTGTGACGTGCACGTGCGATTGTGCCGCGTTTAACTCTAGCCATTATTCAGTCTCCTCAAACTTAAACGTAAGGCAGCATGCGCTGTACTAATTTAGTATCAGAGTCATGAACCAGTTTTTTGCCACGCAGGTGACGTTTACGCTTAGAGCTCTTCTTAGTCAGAATGTGACGTAAGTGAGACTGTTTGCTTTTAAAGCGGCCAGAACCAGTTTTTCTAAAACGTTTGGCTGCACCACTAACAGATTTCATTTTAGGCATTGCTAAAACTCCGCATTGTTAATATCGGTTTGGGGTGTGCAGTCACCTTTCTACCGGTTAATATTTATAGCAGGGTGTTTTGGGGTGCAGATTCCCAAAAACTTTAAACCACTACTACTTCTTAAGTGGGGCGAGCACCATGATCATCTGACGACCTTCCACCTTTTTAGGGAAAGATTCGCAGTTTGATACGTCCTCCAGGTCCGTTTTTATACGTTCCAGCAGTTCGATACCAATATCTTGGTGAGCCATTTCACGTCCGCGGAAACGGATCGTAACTTTGGCTTTATCGCCACTTTCCAGAAAGCGACGCAGGTTGCGCAGTTTTACCTGGTAATCGCCTTCATCAGTGCCAGGGCGAAATTTAATCTCCTTGACCTGAATGAGTTTCTGTTTTTTCTTTTGCTCTTTTTGAGCTTTACTTTTTTCAAAGAGGAATTTGCCGTAGTCCATCACTTTACAGACCGGCGGCTCAGCATTAGGACTAATCTCAACAAGATCCAAACTGGCTTCTTCGGCGGAGCTGAGTGCTTCTCTTAGCGATACCACTCCTACCTGACTTCCATCCGCAGCAATTAAGCGGATTTCTCTTGCCGTAATTTCATCGTTAATCCGGGCTTTATCGCCCTGAGCCTTATTGTTAGCGCCTTTAATGTGCTAATCCTCCAACATTTTTAATCTTCACCTGGTTTTATATATTTGAAAGAAATTCTTTAAAACCAGACACTTATATTTTTGCTGTTACCAACGAAAACTCGCGGCACAATTGTAGTGCGCGAGTATACCGTTATTTGATGGATTTTCCAGCGATTTCTTCGTTTGCCAGACTAATAAAGGCATCGATTGGCATACTGCCTAAATCTTCGCCACGGCGCGAACGCACTGCCACCTGACCCGATTCCATCTCTTTGTCGCCCACCACCAGCATATAGGGTACGCGCTTGAGCGTATGTTCGCGAATTTTAAAGCCAATCTTTTCATTTCTCAAGTCAGACTTTACGCGGAAACCCTGTTCCTGCAGTTTTTCTGTAATTTGCTTGGCGTAGGGCGCCTGATTGTCGGTAATATTCATGACTACCATTTGCTTCGGCGCTAACCACAGCGGGAAGAAGCCTGCATACTCTTCAGTAAGAATACCGATAAAACGCTCCAGCGATCCCAATACCGCCCGGTGAATCATTACCGGTACTTTGCGCTCGCCGTCTTCTGCAACGTAAGTAGAGCCTAAACGGCCTGGCATAGAGAAGTCAGCCTGCACGGTACCGCACTGCCATGCGCGATCAAGGCAGTCATACAGGGTAAATTCAATTTTAGGATCGTAAAACGCGCCTTCACCAGGCAGATACTTAAACTCAATGCCTTTGCTGTTAAGCGCATCGGCCAGGGCTTTTTCAGCCTTGTCCCAAATCTCGTCACTGCCAACACGGTTTTCTGGTCGGGTAGACAATTTTACTTCGATTTTTTCAAAACCAAAGGTGCGATAGGCGTCGTAAATCATGTCAATACAGCTACACACTTCGTCCAGCATCTGCTCTTCTGTACAGAAAATGTGGGCGTCGTCCTGGGTAAAACCGCGCACACGCATCAGGCCGTGTAAGGCACCGGATGGCTCGTTGCGGTGACAACACCCAAACTCAGCCATACGCAATGGCAGGTCGCGGTATGACTTTAACCCCTGGTTAAATATCTGTACGTGACCAGGACAGTTCATGGGCTTAATGGCGTATTCACGCTTTTCTGATTCGGTAGTAAACATGTTCTCTGCGTACTTGTCCCAGTGACCAGAACGTTCCCACAGCACGCGGTCCATCATCAACGGACCTTTTACTCCATCGTAGCTGTAACGGCGCAGCATGTTGCGCACAAATTTTTCCAGCTCGGTATACACCGACCAACCATCGTTATGCCAGAACACCATGCCGGGTGCTTCTTCCTGCCAATGGAACAGATCAAGCGTTTTACCGATTTTACGGTGATCGCGCTTTTCAGCTTCTTCAAGGCGGGTTAAGTAAGCACTTAACTGCTTTTTGTCTGCCCAGGCGGTACCGTAGATACGCTGCAACATTTTATTGTCGCTGTTACCGCGCCAGTATGCACCTGCCACTTTCATTATTTTAAAGTGTTGGCAAAACTTCATGTTGGGCACGTGAGGGCCGCGACACATATCAATGTATTCTTCGTGGTGATACAAACCCGGGAAAGAGTCCTTCGGGATATTCTCGTCGAGAATCTCCATTTTGTAAGTTTCGCCGCGGGCTTCAAAGGTATCTCTCGCTTCCTGCCAGCTCACGTTTTTCTTAACTACGTCGTAATTCGTTTTTGCCAGATCCAGCATGCGCTTTTCAAGCTTCTGCAGGTCTTCCTGGGTCAGACTGTGCTCCATATCAACATCGTAGTAGAAACCATTGTCGATGGTAGGACCAATGGCCATTTTCGCATCTGGCCATAACTGCTTAATTGCATGACCAATTAAGTGCGCACAGCTGTGACGGATGATCTCAAGTCCGTCTTCGTCTTTTGCGGTGATGATTTGTAACGCAGCGTCTGATTCAATGATGTCGCAGGCGTCTACACGCTCGCCGTTTACACGACCAGCAATGGTCGCTTTTGCCAGACCAGGGCCGATATCGGCAGCAACATCTAATACAGAGACAGGGTTATCGAAAGAACGCTGACTTCCATCAGGAAGAGTAATAACAGGCATGAATCATCCTTACAGTGGTGACACCTACTCTGTGCCACTTGTGTTTGCTTTAATCATAAAAAAACACCCTGAGATGGGTGCGTGAAAGGGGTAAATCCCCTGTGTTTGCACGGATTATAACGCCTTCGATCTTTCATGCAACGCTTAAAAGAGAAATATCGTTATCAATCAGCCTGCTTTGCAAACGGGTATACAACGCACAAGGCTAAATGGTAGGCAAAAAATCACAAAATTCCTGCATGCTGAACTGGCAAAGGCATCAAATTATTCCATACTTACAGTAAACCCCATGACATTACCTGCACATGTGGCAATTCATCAGCGAAACGATTTCAGAGGTAACCGGTAATTTATTTGTGTGTCAGCACAGACAAGTGCTGCACGGCACAGATTCGCATCAGAGTGTAATGATCCGCGATGACGCCAGGCGATACTTTGTTAAATACCGCACGATGAAGCACCCTAACGACCTGGCTCTCGATGCCGAAGCAGAGGGATTAGCCGCGTTAGCCGCCACACAATGCATTAAAACTCCCGCTGTCATTTGCCAGGGCGTCATTGAAGAAAACGGTGGCTTACAGGAATACCTGGTACTGCAATTTTTGAAGCTACAACCTGCCAGCGGAGCACTCTGGTGGCGGTGTGGCGAACAACTGGCTTTAATGCACCGCTCTCCCACCACCAACCGATTTGGCTGGCACCGCCACAATTTTATTGGTCAAACGCGCCAGACCAATGAATTTACCTCAGGCTGGGCGCAATTTTTTGCAGAATATCGCATCGGCGTTATGCTGGAATCGCTGGCAAGACAAGGCCACAAATGGTGCAATATTGATGTATGCGTAACGCGCATTCATACATTTTTACAACATCATCAGCCCCTCCCTTCACTGGTTCACGGTGATTTATGGCATGGCAATATTGGATTTTGCCATAATCAACCCGTTATCTATGATCCTGCCGTTTATATAGGCGACCGTGAAACAGATATCGCCATGACCGAACTGTTCGGAAAATTGCCTGAGGCATTCTACGAAGGGTACCAGT
This sequence comes from Alteromonas sp. AMM-1, assembly GCF_047290655.1. Classification (NCBI taxonomy): domain Bacteria; kingdom Pseudomonadati; phylum Pseudomonadota; class Gammaproteobacteria; order Alteromonadales; family Alteromonadaceae; genus Alteromonas; species Alteromonas sp. AMM-1. The sequence goes on from NZ_JBLBUE010000084.1 coordinate 12,911, forward strand.
CAACCTGGCCTTTAGAGCCAGATTATGCCAAGCGCCGTAAACTTTATCAGCTTTACCACGTACTTAATCATGCCGTATTATTTGGTGGTCAATATCTCATCACCGCGCAACAGGACGTCAACCAGATTTGCCAACAGTTGTAGATAACACTTCAGGGTTAATAAGTATGCAGCGATCCCAGCATTACTGGATTTGGCTGATTTTTGCCTTGTTAATGCTTCTCATTGGTTGCGCACCGGAAAATTCTGCCGCTCACCTTCAGGAATACCAAACCCGATTAGCGCGCACGTTGGATATCAGCATCCCCGCTTTACCTGAAACTCTGCCGCTACCTTACCCTGCCCGCAGCGAGTTGCTTAAGCATCCAACGGAAATCGCCATAGACCTAACTGAACTTTACAAGATTCAAACCTGTGAGCTTGGCAGCCTGGTTGCACAGCGCAACACTGCACTTGGCAAAGTTCAGGCATATTCAGTTCGCTTGCACTATGAACACACATTGCTTGCAGCTCTGAGCCAGTGTATTGCATTTTATCAGCAATCTGAGGTTACCTCAGAGGAGTCCATATCGCTCCTGCCTACCCTGCAACACTGGCAAGCAATCAAGCATGCAGACTTAACCGTTCATTGGAGCAACATGCTCACTCTCAGTGAAGAAACTAAACAGGCGTTTAGCCGCCCGATACCCGATTTACTGGTATCGCCACAGCTCGATATCACTGGGCAAGTAGCCGGACTGGCACAATTAAATGCGTATCAGACTTCCGGCACGTCACAGGCGAAGAAGCTGGAAAGCCAGCTTCAACAACTTGCAATTTTGCGATTACCTGCCAGTGTCTGGCTGGCTCAGCGACAATTGGCTCTGGGCCTGCCGGTTATCACCAAAGCTCTGGCCAGTGCATTACCGGATCAATCCTGTGGTAGCGGGCGTAATGACGATACCGCCGCCATTTTGCGCAATGTGTTTTATTTGTTTTTTATTGAGAAAATCCAACCGGTGGGTGGTCGAATCAATGCGTTCCACTATGCATTTGAGCCGGTTTCAAACGAATGGCAACAACACCCTGATTTACCAGACGCGTTTAAAGCCTATTTACAGAAGCAAGCGCAGGAATTTGGAAGGTATCAACAGGCTATGAAAGAACACATTAACCTATGGCAAACGTTTTTGGCTCGCTGCAATATGTCACCCATGGCCTGAATGGTTTGCAGCGTCCTACAACGTGTGCTGAATCGACAAAAACGACCCCAGCCCAATCGTAAATAAAAAGCAGCCCCATAACGAGTGCTCCACAATAACAACGGCTGTAGAGCGGCTCTGCATGTAGCGCAATCCAAACACTGCCCCACCAATAGCCGACACCACCACCGCTATCCAATTGCCATATATGGCATGCGCAAAGCCAAACAGTAAGGTGCTTACGCCAACTCTGATATACCGTGAGGGCATAATTTGTTTATAACGGTGGAAGAAAAAAGTGCGGTAGATAATCTCCTGCGGCACCACTGACAACAAGGGATAAAGCACCAGTGTCATTAACCAAAGCGAGGTTTGTTCTGCGGGCCATTGCAAAAATGCGTCGGGCAACCACCAGTACACCATCATGGCGGTTAAACAGGCCCAGGGAATAAATAGCTTTAATGAAGCCAGTAAATGGGGCTTGCCCTGCTGCCAGTTCCACAAGCGGAAACGCTTAAACGACTTGTCGGCTAATAACAGCCACAAACACACACCACCAATGACTACCAATGCAGCCAACAGGTACGGGCCAGCGTACTGAATACCAACAAGAAACAGCATAGGTAGTAAAACGAACAAAGCTACCAGCTCCATCCACAACTTATTTGGCGACACGGTTAAATCACTTACACGCAAACATGAATAATTAATGACAGTTGCATGAATTTTACACGACGAATGCGCAATTCGCTAATGTAACATTTACTTAATCAGTAGATTCTGGTTTGTATCCTGCTCTTCACAGCCAAATTAATATTTCATTAAATATCAACAACAT
>NZ_JBLBUE010000085.1:0-14810 GCF_047290655.1 Alteromonas sp. AMM-1
CAACAAGTCCGGTAACGGTTACCGCAGAAGTTGCGGTAAACAAGCTGTCTAGCCAGCCAATAGGGGTTTGTGTTGCGACCGGGAGCTTTAGAAGGAGCATCCCAACCACTATAAGAGTAAGGAAGCCAACTGAAAGTACGACAGGCGGTGCAGCATGAATTTTACTTGCGGCCTTGGGCTTTCTCTCTCTGAGTCGAACAGACGGATGCCACTGAACCATTTTAGCTCAACCTTGGTGCAAGACTTTTCAATACGGCACGCGTGCCGCAAAGCAGTATGCTGTCTGCGGTATGGAGCGTGAAGCTTTCGTGGGGCCTGGGAAAGAGCTCTTGATCTCTTTTTACCAGCAGTGTCTCCACGGAGTGGATACGATCTCCCAACAGACTACTTAAAGAGGTGCCACTTAAACTCTCAATCAGTTTTATTTCAACCACGTAGTAGCCATGACCAATTGAGATATAATCTGCCACCATGGGATAATTTAATGCCTGTGCCACTCGTACGCCCATTTCTTCCTCGGGGTGGATAATTCTTGAAACACCTAATTTCGCGAGTATAGAGTGATGAGCGGTATTATTTGCTTTGACCCAAAGTTGCCCCACGCCGAGATTTTTTAAATGCAGTGTAATCAAAAGGCTAGCCTCCATGTCTTCACCGATAGCAACCAATACAGCCTCACTTTGAGCCAAATTTAACTCTTTTAACGCACGCTCGTCGGTAGCATCGCAGATAACGGTATGAGTCAACTCTTCTGCATAGTGTTCAGCTATTTTCTCTGAACAATCTATGCCAGTAACCGTATGCCCTAGGTGGATGAGTTCGAGGCTTGCGGTAATGCCAAACCTTCCAAGTCCAATAACCGTAAAGTGAGCCATAAAACATTCTTCTCTTACATTAGTAACGCCAGAAACCGGGGGTTAGCATCGCCAAAATGGTGAAATATTCCAGTCTTCCCAGTACCATTGCCGCATTCAGCAGCCAGATGCCAGTATAAGATACCGGTATAAAATTACTCCCGACTTCTCCGAACCCCGGACCCAGTTCGTTGATGCATGCGGCTACAGCAGTAAATGCCGACCAAAAATCAAGGCCAGTCATCATGAGCAGCAATGTAAATATAAGTGATGACCCTGCGGCTACAGACATAAACGCCATAACAGCATGACGAACCCGTCCATCTACAGGTTTTCCCTGAAATCGAAGCGGTAATGTTGCTTTTGGATGAATGCACTGGAGAATTTCTCGTCTGATTACTTTGAAGGTAATTATGTCACGGATGATTTTATTGCCACCGGCAGTTGAGCCTGCGCAGCCACCGAGGTATGCGCAGAACACCAGAAAAAATCCTGTTGTGGCGGGCCATGAACCTAGATCCGCAGCACCATACCCCGTGCTGGTGATAAATGAAATTACATGAAATGCAGCAAAACTAAGGCCTTCCAGCAGTTGGTAACGGTCACCAATAATTAGCATCAGTGTCAACATTAGCGACAGACCGCCCACCAAGCAGATGAAAACGCGGGTTTCTTCATCTCGCCAATATAAAAAAGGAGTAACGGAGTGCAATGCCCTGAAGTGAAGTGCGAAACTGGTTGCCCCAAGCAACATAAAGAGGTTTGAAACAAACAACAATGAATGGCTTTCAAAGAACCACATGCTGGCGTCGTGGGTTGAGAAGCCGCCGGTAGAGATTGTAGTAAAGCTATGGGCAATGGCATCGTAAAAGGTCATTCCACCAAAATAATAGCTTATTGCGCAAAGCACAGTTAATAGCACATAAATCAACCACAAGTAGTGCGCTGTATTGGCAATACGTGGAGACAACTTGTAGTCTTTAACCGGCCCCGGTGTCTCAGCTTTGAGCAACCGCATTCCACCCACATTCAACATTGGTAATACGGCCACAACAAAGATCACCACCCCCAATCCGCCCATCCATTGTAAGAACTGACGATACATCAAAAATGACTTTGGCATCGAATCCAGCCCGGTCAAGACGGTTGCCCCGGTAGTTGTCAGTCCACTGAGAGATTCAAATACAGCGTCAGTAAAACTAATGCCGGTTACCAACATGATGGGAAATCCTCCCATTATTCCAGTAACAATCCATGTAAGCGAGGCGAACATCAAGGCATCCCTATAGCTGATATCCTTTACATCATATTTTTTAAGCCTGTATAAAAAGATTGAGGCCAAAACAATAAAGAATAAGGCCGGCTGGATGAAGGCCTTGCCAACATTATCCTGAAACACCAAGAAGGAGAGTAACCCGAAGCTGGTCTGAACGATGCCCATCCAAAGCACGGGAAGTGATAAGAGCCTGACAATATTGGTAGGACTAACCATCGGAAATCAATGCTTTTATACTTCACAATGTTCGACGGGACATAAAAGGCGATAACCAATACCGGGCTCTGTAATGATGTATTTTGGAGCGTTGCTATCGTCTTCCAGTTTCTTTCTAAGCTGGCTTACTAATATGCGAAGATAATGTGTGTCATCGGTGTGTGTTTCTCCCCATATATGGTGAAGTAACTGCTGGTGAGTAAAAAGCGCATTTGGGTTGCTCATTAGATAGCGCAGTAAGCAGTATTCTTTCTTGGTGAGAGGAACTGAAAAATTTTTAAGTCTTACAGTACGCTGAGCTGTATCAATCGAGAGATCGCCGCACATTAATACCGGAGACAATACCGTTGTGCCCCTCAAATCCCGTAGCAGAACTTTTATTCGGGCGATAAGCTCTTTGATGCCAAACGGTTTGCTAAGATAATCATTCGCTCCCTCGTTCAACAACCTGACTTTTTCGTCCTCCTCATCTCGCGCAGTGAGCACTAACACCGGAGTCTGACTACTAACGCGAAGCTGTGAAAGCAACCAGCTACCATCTTTGTCGGGTAGCCCGAGGTCAAGAATAATAATGTCTGGTGACTGCTCACGAACTATTTTGAGACCGTCTGTGGCGTTTAACGCTGAAATGTACTCGAAGCCTTCTGCCGCTAGCGATATTTTCATAAAACGCTGAATCTGAACTTCATCATCAATAACTAGGATGCGAGGTCTCATATCAGGCTGCCTCTTCACATGGTAATGAAATGCGAACTATGCAGCCTCTATCACTTGGTAATATGGAAATGCTTCCGTGATGTGCTTCGACGATCCCTTTTGCGACAGTTAACCCGACCCCTGAACCGCCGTGCCCTGAATCACCTTTTCTGGTCGAGAAAAATAGGTCGAATACCGATTCTTTATCCTTCTGCGCAATACCGGGACCTTCATCTGAGATATCCAGATTCACTAAATAATGACTTGTGGAAACGGTTATAGTTATAGGGCAATGGGCTGGTGAGTACTTAAGCGCATTATCAATTACATTGTAAATTGCCTGCTCCAGTAGATAAGCGCTTGCAACTACATTCGGCACTATGCCGCTACTGGTAATTTTTATGCGATCCGTTTCAAATCTTTTGACAACATTATCGACGATAGGAAATAAGTCCTGAGCTACACTATTAAGCTTTATCCCCTGATGAAGCTTCGTGGCCTGAAGAAGGTTCTCAATATAGCGATGTAAACGGTGGCTTTCCTCCAGTGCGCCTTGCAACAATTCATCTTTTTCCTCTTTCGGTATCCTCTCCTGATACTCCTGTAAACTGCTTAGAGAGCCAATGATTGTTGACATAGGCGTTCGCAAATCATGTGACACTGACATCAAAATGCTGGCACGAAGCTCTGCTCTTTCAAGCGCTTCCTGTTGTGCTTTATAAAAAGCAGCGAGGTAGCCAGTCAAAATAGCGACAATCAAAAAAATAAACAGGTTTACAATATCGTCTACATCGGACATGTGCAGCGAGAAACGTGGGGTAGTAAAAAAGTAGTTATAAATTATGCCGCTGAGCACACCTGCGAATATAGCGCTTTGCTTATTACCGGGAAGCGCTGTGATGACTACGGCGAGCTGAAGGATAAGCAGTGTGCCCTGAGTCGGCAAAAACCATGCGTCGAGAATAAATGAGACAATGCCAGCTATGCATACTGTCAGCAGCGCAAATATAAACGGCGATTTTCTGATTAATGTATGGATATTCTTCAATTCTGCCAACTTTACTGCTTGCTACCGGTTCTATAGCGTAAATTTACCAAAGGGCAGAGCGTAAGTAGCGTAAAATTTGCGTAAAATATTTTAGGTGCATCGGTGATTATTGGTTTAATAAACAACATCGGCACTGCGTGTAAAAGCTACTTAGCTGTTTAGGTTTTTTCTGGAGAGTGAAGGCTTTTTGGAGATATTCGCTGCGTGCCAGCTACCAAGAAAATTTAGTAATCACGCAAAAATGTGTGTATTGAATTATCTTATGACTGGTCATGCCTACGCGCATTGTGAAAGAGGCCGCCCTTTAAGCCTGCATGTTTAAACGACGGCCTCACGCATTCAAATTACCATTTCCTGATGCCGAGCGCAGTTATCAAATGTATTAAGGGCTTTCGCGAATCAGATAGGAAACGAAGCATTAACTGCATGATAGCCGGTATTTGTCTAAAGCAGACCAATGCGAACTGACCATCTGATGTCCGCAATTCGCTCTTTGCGGACTGTCAGGTCATGTATGAGTTGGTAAATGTAATACTCTGCCTTACCGCACTCACTTAACCAAAGTGTTAAGCCAACATGCAGGCCTGAGCTATCACTTCAGGCCTGATTTTAGATACTGTTATTTCAGCATAGCGGTGCTGATTATAATGTCTCTTCAGTACCCCAGTCAGACTCGGAAAGAAAACCACTGGTCGCGTCGGCAGGTAAATTAAGATCCTGACTCTTAGCAAATTCCATAAAATAGTTGCCGGTATCGTAAAGGCTCATCACGTGGTCGGTCATACCTGAAGCGATGTTATAAATAACGGTTCCCCCACCGGCAGCTTTACTGAATATGCTTTGGCCAGCGGCCAACCAGCTTTGCACCGTATTTTGACTTTGGGCAAGTTTGGCGCTGCTACTTACGTCGTCTGAGGTTCTTTGTATGTAGGTTTGTACTGCATCGGTAACTCTAACGGTAGTGTAAGAGCCGGTTAAAAATGTGGCGATACCCAAGGTAAGTGATTCTCGTTTTTCAGGCTCAATGGTGTCAATTTCGCTGGTAAATTTCTTTACTTCCGCACTAGCCTGCGCTGAGTATTCACGGTGTTTTTCGATTTCTTCCTTGCTTAAACTGGTACCACTTAACAGAATTTCCCGCTCCTTTTCCAGGGTTTCAATGGTCCCCTTCAAATCCAGTGCCTGAGCCATACACAATTGCGCCCGATTCACCAACACGGCTGCCAGGGTATATTTATCCATGGCTTTTTGCCCTGCAAGCTCAGCACTGTCCTTCGGCCCCATTGGCTGCGAGTCGTAAGTTGACACAAAGCTGCTCACATTATCCATGGTAAAAGAATTACATTCCCCGGCGGTAATGAGCGGCTCATTCGCCCAGGCTGGTGCAGTTGTTGTAGAAGTCGATGTTTCAAACATATCAGTAACGCCGGAAAACACATTGCCACCGTTACCTTTTTCGGTGTTAGCACACCCCGACAAACATAAACCAACGGCAATGCTGCCAATTACGCTTTTATAAAAAATAGTGTTACGCATCCTCTGCTCCTCGAATCGTGTGTATCGGGTTATCGAATATTTTTACCGCTTAACATGGCAACCAGTTCCTGAGCCGCTTCCTCAGCCGCGAGTTTGAGGGCATTATTCTTGGCAACAGTGAGTGTAGGGCCTTCGCCGAAATACTGCACCGGCCCAACTTTGGCCACCGCAGCACCGCGGTGACGTACCGACAAAATTTGCCCGGTTACAGATACCGAAATCCGATACATACCAGTTTGTTCGTTGGTTTGCTGTTCATCAATATCCAGTGTACCTATTGCCATATAATCAATAGGATCCTCCAGCCCTCTGAGCCCTTTTAACGCATTGCCTTTGGTTTTGCTGCTGAGATCATTACCAGTTTGGTAGTCTTCAATAAAACTGTTTACGTCCAGCAGGTAGTCGGTTTCTTCTTCCAGCATGGCGGCGTCGATCACCAGATAGTTGGCATTGGTAAACACGTTACCCATAGCCACATCCACCTCGTTTGCAGTAGCCACCCGATAGGAAATAACGTCACTGATCCGTTTATTCTCAGTTTTAATGCTTGCTGTTTCAGTCTTGGATTTAAAGGTTTCGGTGGTCTCGTCTGTACCCGACTGAGCAATACCTTTCCCCTGAGACTTGGTATTGCTGGTGGATTCATTCGTTGTTGAAGTGGTTTCGGCAATTTCTCTGGCAACAAAAACGAAGGTTAAATACGCTTGTTTCGATATATCCACTTCGTCTCCACTGCTAATCAACTTTGCCATTAACATGGGTTCGTTGATTGTTCCTCGCACGGTTACTTCATAGGTATCGTCGTCTTTGTCTTCGTTAGCATCGGTAACCACATAGTCTAAAAAATAGCTTTCTATGTTTTTATCAATTTCAGCCTTCACTTTTTTATAATTTCGAAAATGCGCCTGCTGTACCTCAGCGATGTAGGTTTCAATGGCTTTACGGAGCGCCGCTTGCTCTGCTTCCTTTTTTTCGTCAGAATCCAGCCCCCAACCGCCGTAGCTTATTTTGGCAGTGGCGGATTGCTCAACAGCCAGCGCCGGTGACATCCCCAATACACCAATAAATAGTGCAACAATAATCATTACCTTGGATGCATTATTCACCATTAAACAACTCCTTTTTCTGGTTAAACTCGTTAAAACTCGCTTTATTAGACGCATGAATTTTGTGCCACTCTTCAGAAGGACTACTCAGTTGCTGTATCCATTGGGAGAGCAGCGATTCAACCGCGTCCTCAGATGGGCTCCAGTCGTCAGCTTCACTGATGTTCTCCGATCCCAGTTTAGGCACGGCCAGGTGATAAAAGCCATTGATGTAATCCCGTCCGGTAGCACGATGACTAAACTTGAGGCCAACACGGGCGCCAAACAGATAGTTGGAATCCTGTTCAACCTTTTTAAAATCGCGCACCAGGATCACAAACTCATAATCAGGCTCTGGCAAGGTAAGGTTATACACATCACCGTTGGCGAACCGCCCCGCCATTTTATTGCCCACCGCATACCCCTTTACAAAAGGCAGTACCGCAAGCCCGTACTGTGACGAAAGCTGCGCAGTAAAGGTCTGTCCAATATGCTGGTTAAACTGCGCTTCCGTGAGGGAGGGTGGAAACCAGGCTTTGGCCTGCTCGTGGGTACTCACGCTGGCAACCTGAAAGCGGATCCGTTGTTGAGCAAAGGGCTGAACCTGTTGCGCCAGCTGCGCCGCCTTCTGCAATAAGCCACTTGCGCCATCCTGACCAAAATACAAAGCCTCCATACCGTTGAAGGTATCGTCCTGGAGGGATATATCAGCGGGTACAATGTGATTAATCGCCAGTTCAATGGGGTAATTGGCCAGCAACGTCATATTCGAAAAGTCCATGAACAATAACTGGGCGCCAACTTCGAAAATAATCTTTCGGTTTCGGCCAATCACTTCCTGGCTGATTTTTTCACTTTCTATGGCCAGACTAACCACCACACTCTCTGAACGACGTAAATTTGCCAGGCCGGTATTCAACTGATAATGAACGGGTGGCTGCGCTTGTAAGTAGGTAAGAAAGCGATTGTCCAGGGTATTGTCGCGGCCAACCTGCGACGGGTTATTGAGCTTCAGTCCTGCGGGGTAATTGGCTTCAACCATGGCGTAAGAGCCAAGAAACGACACACCGGCAAAAAACACGTCGCGCTCAGTGGTTTTGGCTACTGCTGGGATACTGATTATAGCAAGGTAAACAACCAGCCATAATTTGAGTTGTAAACACCGTTTAATGAATGACTTTCCACTGTCGTCAACGGCCATGCTCCACCCTGGAATAGTTGTCGATTATTTGAGCATTTTATAGTACATTTTTTTTTCAATTATGACAGTGATAATTTCTATCACGTTGGTTCAGGGAAGAATTATGTTTACTAAACACGTCGATGCCTCATTATTGTTGTTCAGTGGATTACTGGCTTTTTCGCCGGCCTTGGCAGAGGAGGTAAAAACTCTCCCGTCAACGCACAACGCCCCCATGTCCACACGCACCTCCATAGTGATGCAGAATCTGCTCTCCCAAATGGGGATGAGTTTGCCCGATGATGACAAGGACATGCCAAAACCGACTCCAGCCCCGCAACCAGAGCCTCAACCGACACCTAAGCCAGCGCCTGAGCCCGAACCGAAACCCACGCCAAAACCTGAACCAAAGCCCGAGCCTGAACCCGAAGAAGACGATTTTTTCGGTGACGATGAAGACGATGATTTTTTTTCATCTGATCTCAGCTATGAGGAAATGAAGCAGAAAATGAAAAAAGACTATGCCGACACCAAGGCGGCGTGGCAGAAAGAATATGATGAAACGGTAGCAAAATGGGCGAAGGCAAAAAAGCAATACGTCAAAAATATAGACAAGCATAAGAGCGCGACTATTGACCCCAAAGTATTGGAACAACCTTCGCTGACTGTTAATTCACCTGTAATGCTAAGTACTGTTTCGAATCCCCTTGATAGTATGCGTCCCGGTGAGTTTTATGTGATCCCCAATGCTATGGACGTACCCATTAAAAATCAGGCTTTCAGGGGAACCTGCGCGGCCTTTGCTGGCGTCAGAGCCATGGAAACTGTTTTGATACAACGCGATATTGCGGCGGATTTATCGGAACAACATTTTTACTGGTTAAGTAAGCCTTCATGTCAAAAATCGCCCTGTAACGACAAGCAAAGTGGCTCCTGGTTTACCGATGGACTGCAAAATAGTAAGCAAAACAGCGAGGGTGTGTTATCTGAAGCTAACTGTCCTTATGTGGCATTACCCATCTCAACTAACGAAACACAAACGCCTCTGGGATTTTGTAAGTTTAAGCCAGGCATTCGTTCAGGTGCCTTTCAGCACAAATTAACATTAAATCAAGCTTTGCAGGAAATCAGGGCAAATCATCCTGTAATGGCTGGTGTTAAACTCAGTGACAATTTTTATGAAGATGCCATTATCACTGCAGGTAATATAGGCAAGTATTCCGGTAAAACAGACAGTCACGCGGGCGGCCATGCCATCTTGTTTGTTGGCTATATTCGGTTACCTTCAAGTATGAATGAAGGAGACTACTGCATGGTAACGGCAAACAGTTGGGGCGACGGTTGGGCTTCAGGTGGCTATGCTTGTATTACCGAAAACTGGCTTCGTAAACATCAGATAGCTTTTGATTCGTTATCATCTGTAGAGATAACCTCCGAGTACGAGAAGCACATGTTGTAGCACTATTGTTCCGCTTACTCGATCAAAGCAATTAATGGGATAAAAAACACCAAAGGTGTTATTTATCCCCGTCACCCGTTTTAATAACAAACAACGCACACAACACAACCACCAACAGTACTGCTTTTAAGCTAAGCGGGAGCGGCAGGATTCCAACCACCCCCGCCACAGCCCCAATACCACACACCATATAAAAGGATTTATGCGAGTTCATGGTTGGTTACATCAGCAGTGTTAGTGAAGTACGGTCAACGTTACCATGGTCTACAGTGCAGCCAACTATTTTGTCGATACAGGTTCTCATGCAATTTAGTCAATTTCCCCGCTTGAATTTAGCGCTATAACAGAATTCACACTGTAGATAAAAATCAACCGCAATGAAGCTGAACTGAAGTGGGTAAAGAGGCCAGATGGTAACTACGACAAGAAGACTAAAGCATAATGATTTAAAGCAGTGACATGACTGCTGCGCCAGGCATTTTACTTTGCTAGGCGCAGCATATATTAACGCTGGATGTTACCTGTTACATACCTTGGCGCTGGTATTACTGCCAGACATTACGCAATGTGCATAACGGTATTTTTCACGAGTTTGCGCGGATATTTCCGCTGCACTTGGCATGGGTTTTATGCTTGGCGCAGAAGCTGATGACGACGGGCTTGGCATGTTGCCGCCGTAAGCAGCTTTCCACCTTGCGTCGGCTGCGCCTGCGGTATTGGTACCTTCACCAAACGTGCCTTCCAGACCAGTACCTCTGGCAGACATTTCACTGTCGGCAGCACCGCGTACCGGCCCCGAAGAAAACCAGGAAGCAATCACGTATAAATCGTTAGTGTTAACCTGCCCCATTGCACCTGCACGACTGGTAGCCAGCACTGCTTTTTCTACATACTCTTGCGAACGCAACTGATGAATTGCTGCAGACACTGCCTGGCCATATTGTCCTTGCGATAATGCACCATTGATCAGCGCATCATTTTTCGCTTTTTGTTCTTCGTATGCTGTAAGTTTCTGCGCATATTCACGCCAGTCTTTGGCATACTGACAGGATTTTGCGTAGCCTAAATCACAGGCTTTTTGCAAGTATTGCGAGGTTAAATTGCGCTCTTCGATTTGCCAGTAAATACTACCTACGTTGTAGCAACTTACGCTGGACGAATAAGTGTCACAACTCAGCTTGGAATAAAGCAATCCTTTTTCAGCATCAAAGCCTGGAGAGCTGGGATCTGCAAAGTAAGTCTCTGCGGTATGACACCCTAATGAATCATTGTATTTTCGACAGGTGAATTCACCAAACCAGGCCGCTTCTTTTTTATCGATCAGATTGGGAAACTCACCTTTCTTCCCGTCAAATGCGCGATATAATCCCCAAAAGCAGGCATTTTCGTTACCTATTGCGCACGCATTTTTAACCACCAGCATACCTTTTGCAGGGTTATACACCGGCGACTTTTCATTGCCTCTGTAGTAAAACGCATTGTCGCACCCTTGTGCCACGCCCAACCCACAGGCCCTCTCGAAATTGACGGTAGCCAGCTCAATATCTGGTGCCAGATTACCACCACCGCTTTTTGCAATCATTGCCGCGTTCATGCAGCTGTTTGATAATCCCAACTCACATGCCTTACTAAAAAAAGACACCGCTTTGGCTATATCCTGTGGCACGCCCGCACCGTCGTAATAATCTAACGCACGGTTAAAGCAGCCGTCGGGACTGCCTTTCATACAGGCTTGTTCAGAGGTGGAAGTTTGAGAGAATGCACAAAAATGCATAAACACTGAAAGCAGAACTAAAAGCTTAATTCCTTTACAACTATTCATAACGATACTCCTTGTTAGTGTGCAAGCATACTAATTGACGTTCGTTTTTTCAGCAACACCCACTGACCAATTTTTGATCACATCAAGGTTATGCACTTCCCCTTCGCTCGTTAAAACTGATAGTCTGTTATTGCATTAGCTTTAAACAGGATAAAGACAATGCCATCCCCCTAACAGATTTTATGGAAGAATAGATGTTAGCCAAGCAGTACGAAGTGAAACCACTTAGCGAGAAGGATCGCCAGCGTTTACGCAATCAATATTGGATAATGGGCGGATTTACCGTATTCGCCGGTATGATTTTTTATGTCATTTTCACAAATGTACTCAGCGGAATTCATCAAAGTCAGATACCTGTAATCATATTCAGCGTATTTGCCATTATCTTTGCAGGCATTGTTGTTGCGCTTGCCTGGCAGAATCACACCGAACTAGCTTTAGGAATAAAGCACTGCTACACGGGCAGAGTAAGCGACAAACGCGTTAACAAGCACGTATCTACATCGACACATCATTCCGGGGGAATACGTGGCGGACACCGTTCCACGAGAACCACCACACGGATCTCGTACTACCTGAATATTGACGGCAAAGAATTGAAGGTGAATGCACAGGAATACCATCAGGCCGCTACCGGCGATACTGTCTACCTGGAAGTGAGTCCAAAGAAGCAATATATCCTCACATTTCAGGTGCTAGAACATACAACTTCTGTGCAATCTGCCCCTGGCAGTTCCGGCTCCCAATCAACTGCTATCGAGCAGGAGAAGCACTATGCAATTTCCGCTCGGGAACGAGAGGTGGTGAAAACACTGTTTTTCCGACGCTGGCGAAAATCATTGTATTTTTCTTTGGCCGTTGGCGTGCTGTTTTTGCCGGTATTTACCACAGGGCTGATTATCTTTACTTTGCCTTTGGGTGCGTATTTGATATTCAAGACTTATCGGTTACTTCGCGCGCTCTCCGAATATAACCACTTCACTAAATCGCTTCGCGCTAAATCGGTATCACAAGTACGTATAAACGATAAAATAACGGAAACCTCCAACCGGGCTAAAACTAAATACTGCCTGATAACGTCACAAGGACGACTGGCCGTGCCGGTTGAACTGTATGAAACAGTGAGTAAATCTGATGTGATTGATTTGCATCGGGCTGCGCATGTGAATATTACTTATGCAGCAGAGCACAAACCCAGTCGAACGATGATCTACTTAGAAAATTAGTTTGGGTGATTGCAATAAAAAAGCCCGGTCAACGCCGGGCCAGGATGGATTAGATGCTCAGGTTACCCGTGGTTTCCAAAGCTAGCTCTCTGAGCTGGGTAGTTACTGACAGGTATCATTTCCCTGCCCTGAGGCCCATTTCATGCCGTTTTTAAGCAAGGTGATGTTATGCTCGGCATTGTACACTTCCTTGCGGTGACCAATGGCGCTGTACATCGCTCTGCCAGCACCAATACAGTGTGTCCAGACCAGCGGATGATCTTTACCCATTTCAAGTTCTTTGCCCGGCGTGTAGGTGCTTTCGTCAATCGACATCACAATGTCGTACCCCTTGGCAGATACGCTATCAGAGAACGAATACCACTCATCGTTTAATACCCAGCGCGATGGAATGCCGTCGGCCACCCCGGTGTCGTGATGTGTTACATCCAACGATGCGTCCTGAAACCAGTTATCCCCCAAAGGATGGCCAATAAACTGTGCGCCAATCAGCACATCGCGATACCAGTCCCAAAAATACACCGAATCGCCGCCTGATGCGTGAATGCCCAGGAAACCGCCGCCGTTATTCATGTAATCTTCAAAAGCTTCGCGCTGAGACACCGTGAGCGTATCGCCGCTAACGTTATTCCAGATTACCAGGTCGAAATCAGCCAGGTTTTCCGGAGTAAATGCACTACCCTTGGCACTGACTGACACGCCATAACCCATCTCTTTGGCCAGCTTAGTCAGGTTTTCCGTCGCCGTAGTAACAGAGTCACCATGATCATAACCATTGATTTTTTGGTAAATCAGAACCTGAATTGGCTCATCACCCAATTCAAACGACACAGGCTCTGCGTCGAAGCGCGCGCAGCGCGCAATTTTGTCTTCACGAGTAACCGGTAATTCAGACAACGCCTTACGCATTGCTGCGGCATTGTCGTCATCTTTCACACCCGCTCTTTCCAGCATCTGATCTAAGGTAATAAGTGTGCTGAACGACGGCATGGATTCATTTAATATCCAGGCTGGCATAGCCGCCAGTACGCCAGGATAATGCTTATCTACAATGGCTTTGGCTTTGGGTCGCATTACTACGTCGTATGCTGGCAACGAACTGGAAAATGGCACATCGCGCAGTGAGCAGTCGGTGAGCGCTTCGGCAGCCAGAGTAGAATGCGTGGTAAACAGTGCACTTAACGATACACTTACGACCATCATGGTGTTTAGAAGATTGTTATTTTTCATTGTTCCTGATTCCTTATAATGGCCACACGGTCATCCACGCTCTATCCCCTTTTTTGTAAGGGATATCCCGGTAGTCTCCCGGCACTTCGGAAAAGCGCAGTACTTCTGTTGCGCCTACTTTTGACGTAAAGAAGCCAAATATCATGAGCTGTTTATACAGCGTAAAATAATGGGGCAGTCCTTCGTACTCATCCCCCTTCCAGGCCGTTTGTTCGCCCCGGTTAAACGCCAGCGCTTCGGCATCGAGCTCACTCGCCAACGCTGTTTTTTGTGATTGCGTTAACGCTACAAACGGTTTGCCAAATTGCTGCTGACTCCGAACATCAATATCGTTAAACCCGGCTTCCATCAGCGCTTGCTGTTCAGCGGTATAGCAATCGCGAAGCATACCAATGAAAAACGCTGGCAACCCCGCTTCTTTGGCTCCGGGCGTGTCAGTGCGAGGTATCACGGTTTCGCACAATTCTGTGATCAGCGCCACCGTGTTCTCACTGAGACCTGCGTCTTTCACCGCAGTTAATGCAGGCTGCGTCTGCCATACTGCCATGGCAGGTGAACACACGAAGCTGGCACCAGTGGCGGTAGCAATAAATTTTAAGAGGTCGCGACGATTCATTACAAATTCCCCCGCTTCAGTTCTTCCACGGCAAAATCCGCCGCCCGGGCAGTCAGTGCCATATAGGTTAAAGATGGGTTCACGCAAGACGATGACGTCATGCAAGCACCGTCGGTAACAAACACGTTTGGCGCGTCCCACACCTGGTTGTGCTTATTAAGCACGGAGGTTTTCGGGTCCCGCCCCATGCGTGCGGTGCCCATTTCGTGGATCCCTTTACCCATATGATAGGTAGATTCCCAGGCCATCGCGTTCTTTAAACCAATGCTATCAAACATCTCTACAATGTCTTCTTTCATGGCTTTACGCATTTTCAGTTCGTTGTTGCGGATTTTGGCATCCATTTCCAGTACCGGTAGTCCCCAGGCGTCTTTCACGTCGTGGTTAAGCGATACTTTATTGCGGTGGTCTGGCAGGATTTCACCAAACCCAACAGTACTCACGCTCCATGGACCAGGCTCACTTAAACTGTCTTTTAAACTGGCGCCAATGCCTAATTCATCTGCGTTGCGGCTGAAGTCGGAACGCGATGCGTTACCCTGGAATCCGAACCCACGCAGGAAATC
>NZ_JBLBUE010000086.1:0-14690 GCF_047290655.1 Alteromonas sp. AMM-1
CGGTGACTTAAATACGTCACGTACTTCTGCAAGACCAATGATTTCCTGCTTGAATTCTGGTGCAAGCATACCACTCATGGCCGCTTTCACTTCGTCAATCAGATCATAGATAACGCTGTAATAACGCAGGTCAATTTCTTCCGCTTCGATCACTTTACGGGCAGTTGCATCCGCACGAACGTTAAAGCCCACGACAATAGCACTTGATGCAGCCGCTAAGCTTGCATCAGTTTCGGTGATACCACCTACACCGCTACCAACGATATTCACTTTAACTTCACTGGTAGACAGCTTGATGAGTGATTCAGAAATCGCTTCAACAGAGCCCTGTACGTCAGCTTTCAATACCACGTTCAGTTCGCTCACATCACCGGCTTCCATGTTCGCAAACATGTTTTCCAGTTTCGCCTTCTGCTGACGAGCCAGTTTAAGCTCGCGCTTCTTCTGATGACGCTTGCCAGCCACTTCACGCGCTTTACGCTCGTCTTGTACTACCAATGCATCTTCACCTGCTACCGGCACACCTGACAGACCCAGGATCTCAACAGGTGTAGACGGACCAGCTACTTTTACGTCGTTTCCGTTTTCGTCGCGCATCGCACGAACGCGGCCGTATTCTTCACCACACAGCAGGATATCACCCGCTCGCACTTCACCTTCCTGTACCAGCACAGAAGCGATTGGACCACGGCCTTTATCAAGACGCGATTCAATAACAATACCTCGACCAGGACCGTTTGGCGTAGCTTTCAAATCAAGTACTTCAGCTTGCAGTGAAATAGCTTCCAGCAATTCATCAATACCTAAACCGGTTTTCGCCGATACGTTAACAAACTGATTCTCACCACCCCATTCTTCCGAGATAACTTCTAACTGAGAAAGCTCAGTTTTTACGCGATCCGGATCGGCGGTTTCTTTATCCATTTTGTTAACAGCAACAATCAGCGGCACACCGGCTGCACGGCTGTGCTGAACGGCTTCTTTAGTTTGTGGCATTACACCGTCATCGGCTGCCACAACCAGAATTACGATATCCGTAGCAGTTGCACCACGGGCACGCATTGCTGTAAATGCCGCGTGTCCAGGCGTATCCAGGAAGGTGATCTTGCCCAGTTTGGTTTCTACACTGTATGCACCGATATGCTGGGTAATACCGCCAGCCTCACCCGCTGCTACTTTAGCGCGGCGGATATAGTCAAGTAATGACGTCTTACCATGGTCAACGTGACCCATGATAGTAACAACCGGCGCACGTGTTGTTTTCTCACCTGCACCAGAACCGGCCAGCAATTCTTCTTCAAGCGCGTTGTCGTTAACCAGTTCGTATTTGTGACCAAGCTCTTCCACCACCAATACCGCAGTATCCTGATCCAATACCTGGTTAATGGTTGCCATTTCGCCCATCTTCATCATGGTCTTAATGACTTCCTGCACCTTAATTGCAAGACGGCTTGCCAGTTCGCCAACCGTAATGGTTTCGCCCAGCTTAACTACACGCTCAACCGGTGCAGCTGGCTTGTTAAAGCCCTGTTTCAGGCTTTCACTTGCATTCTTTTTCGGCTTCTTACGACGACGAGAGGAACGCTCAACCTGCATATCTTCTTCGTCTTCAGCTTCCTGAGCATAACGGTTAGAGTGCATGTGCACTTCTTCCGCTTCTTCTTTCTTACGACGCTCTTCTTCTTCTTTCCAGCGACGCTCGTTCTCTTCAGCCAGTCTGCGGGCTTCTTCTGCCGCTTTACGGGCTTCTTCTTCAAGCTTGCGTTGCGCTTCTTCTTCCTGCTGTTTACGCAGGCGCTCTTCTTCCTGACGAGCAGCTTCCTGTTCCTGACGCTCTTCCAGCGTCATTTCAGATTCTGCAGCTTTGCGTGCTTCCGCTTCCTGTTTGGCTCGCTCGGCACGACGCACTTTCTCTTCTTCTGCTGCTTTACGCGCGTCTTCTGCTTTGCGTGCTTTTTCTTCTGCTGCCAAACGGGCTTCTTCTGCTGCCCGCTCTTCTGCTTCACGCTTCAGACGCGCTTCTTCTTCCTTACGACGCGCCTCTTCTTCAGCTAAACGCTGCTCTTCCAGATCGGTACGCTTCACATAAGTACGCTTCTTGCGCACTTCTACTTTCACTTCTTTAGACTTACCCACACTTAACGTGCTGGTTGTCTTGCGTTTCAGTGTCATTCGTGTCGGCTCACCTGAACCGGCACCGCCGTGCTGTTTGCTTAGATGATCTAACAGTTTACGCTTTTCATCTTCAGTTACGCTGTCGCCGGCTGCTTTATTAATGCCAGCATCGCTAAACTGACTGACTAACCGGTCAACGCTTGTCCCGATATCACTGGCGAGTTTTTCAATGGATACATCTGCCATTACGCGTTTTTCCCCTTGTCGACCTTACTCTTCGTTGAACCAGACTTTATTTCGCGCGGCCATGATCAACTCACCCGCTTTCTCTTCGTCCAGTCCTTCTAATTCACAGATATCATCAGTACCTTGCTCTGCCAGAGCTTCCAGGTCTGTAATACCTTTACTTGCCAGCACGAATGCAACATGTCTTTCCATGCCTTCCAGGTTCAGCAACTCTTCAGTTGGCTCAGACCCTTCCAGAGATTCTTCGTTTGCCAGCGCTTTTGTGGTCAGTGCGGCGCGAGCGCGGTTGCGCAGCTCTTCTACCGTATCTTCGTCCAGTCCTTCGATTGCCAGTAGTTCACTAGCAGGAACATAAGCAACTTCTTCCAGTGTGGTAAACCCTTCATCTACCAGCAAAGAAGCGAAATCTTCATCGATGTCCAAACCATCCACAAAGGTACCCAGTACCTTGGCATTTTCTTCTTCGTGCTTCTTATTGAGATCATCAACTGTCATTACGTTGAGTTCCCAACCGGTCAGCTGGCTTGCCAACCGCACGTTCTGGCCACTCCGGCCAATAGCTTGCGCCAGGTTGTCGGCTTCTACCGCAACATCCATGGTGTGGCTGTCTTCGTCTACAACAATTGACGCCACTTCAGCTGGAGCCATAGCGTTAATAACGAATTGAGCCGGGTTTTCGTCCCACAATACGATATCAACACGCTCACCACCCAGTTCACCCGACACCGCCTGAACACGTGAGCCACGCATACCTACGCAAGCCCCTACAGGGTCAAGGCGTTTATCGTTGGTTTTCACTGCAATCTTGGCGCGAGAACCCGGATCACGGGCAGCTGATTTAATTTCCAGCGTTTCTTCTGCGATTTCCGGCACTTCCAAACGGAATAACTCAACCAGCATCTCAGGGTGGGTACGGCTCACAAACAACTGCGCTCCGCGGGCTTCCGGGCGAATGACGTAAAGCAAACCGCGTACACGGTCACCTGGACGGAACGTTTCACGCGGCAGCATATCATCGCGGTAAATAACGCCTTCAGCGTTGTTACCCAGGTCGATAATAATGTTATCACGGTTCACTTTTTTAACCGTACCGGTTACCAGTTCGCCTACTTTATCTTCGTATTCCGCAATCATTTGTGCACGCTCAGCTTCACGTACTTTTTGTACGATCACTTGCTTCGCGGTTTGCGTGGTAATGCGGTCGAAGGCAATAGATTCAATTTGCTCTTCTACGTAATCGCCAATCTGAATCTCTGGCTCGTCAATTTGAGCCGCCGATAATGTCATTTCCGCAAATGGGTTTTCCTGTGGCTGATCGTCAGGAATAACACGCCAGCGACGGAATGTATCGAAGTCACCGGTGTCGCGATGAATGCTTACACGGACTTCAATTTCGCCTTCGTTTTTCTTTTTCGTGGCACTTGCAATGGCATATTCTAAGGCCTCAAAAATCTTCTCTCTGGGCACTTGTTTTTCATTAGAAACGGCTTCTGCCACTAACAAAATTTCTTTATTCATCTTTGCCTCACTGGTTGCATTCCCGACCGGGAAGCAGGTCTCATTTCGTTATTATTCGAATGTTGGAACCAAATTACCTTTTTCAATCCCACCAACAGGTAACGAATATTGCTGCCCGTCGATCTCGACTGTGAGCGTACCGTTTTCGCACGCAAGTAATTTCCCTTTAAAATTGCGTCGGTTATCCAAAGGCAAAGCCATTTTGACAGCGACGATTTCGCCCACCACTTTGGCATAGTGCTGTTCGGTAAACAGCGGCCGGTCCATGCCTGGTGATGAAACTTCTAAGTTGTACTCAGTGTTAATCGGATCCTCAACGTCGAGTATTGCACTGACCTGAAAACTCACATCCGCGCAGTCGTCAACGTTTATGCCATTTTCGTGATCAATGTATACCCGTAGGATTGAGTGTTTTCCTGCGCGCACAAACTCAACGCCCAGTAACTCAAATCCCAGTGCCTCTACAGCCGGAGTTAACATCTCCGTTAAGTGCTGTTCTAGCTTTGACAATCCTAACCTCCAAAAACGAAAAAAGGGCATTACGCCCAATGTCCTGATACCTTGTTACAGATATCGCGTTGTGCCTGACACCGCAGTAACAAAAAGCCCCGATAATCGGGGCTTCTTGCTAAAAAAATTCGGTCCCAGTTTGCCGTCATTAGGCAAAGTTACATCGGTAATCTTTCTTGCTGATGTAACCGGAATGGTATCTGAGTATGCAAATCTGCTATTCGATACCTATTTCTGCTGCGCATTATACTGCCTGTCTGCCAACATATCAACCAACATACTGCCTTCTGCTGAATATATATTCTACAGCAACGTCAAAGTACCACTGTTGCGTGCAAATCAGTTTACTCTTCCTTCCAGCGCTCTTTGATTTCCAGAATGGCAGGCAGGTTAGCTTCCAGCAACTCAACCAGTTTAGGTTCGAAATGCACGCCGGACTCGCGTTTAATCAGATCCATCGTTTTTTCTACCGACCAGGCTTCTTTATAAGGACGTTTACTGGTGAGGGCATCAAACACGTCGGCGATTGCCACAATCCGGCCTTCAATCGGAATATCTTCCGCTTTTAAGCCATTCGGGTAGCCAGAGCCGTCCCATTTTTCATGGTGAGTCAGTGCAACAGATTTAGCAATGCGCAATAAATCAGAATCGGCTTCACCTAATATTTCTGCGCCAATTTGAGGATGTGTTTTCATGACCTCAAATTCCTCTTCCGTGAGTTTGCCCGGCTTGAGCATAATATGGTCGGGGATACCGATTTTACCAATATCGTGCATTGGGGCAGCATGCAACAGCGTTTCTGCTTGTTGTTCCGAGAAGCCGTACGCGAGCGCCAATACTTTGGAATAATGACTCATTCTCAGTACATGCATACCGGTTTCATTATCTTTGTATTCGGAAGCACGTCCTAAACGCTGCACAACCTGTAGTCGGGTGCGCTTGAGTTCGTCAGCCTGCACCAGCGACAAGTGCGTGTTCACTCGGGCTTGCACAACCGCAGGTGAGATAGGTTTAGTGATGTAATCGACACCGCCGACCGCAAAACCTTCGGCTTCATCCTGCTCATCGCTGAGTGCGGTTACAAAAATAACCGGAATGGCGCGGGTGATGAGTTCGCGCTTGAGTTCCTTACACACTTCGAAGCCGGTCATACCGGGCATCATAATGTCGAGTAATATCAGGTCTGGTAGTTGGGTTTGTGCAACACGCAGCGCTTCAACGCCATTTTTGGCGTAAACCAAACTGTATTTTTCACCCAGTACATGCTTGAGTACGCGCAGGTTTGCTGGTTCATCATCAACCAGCAATAACGTAGGTTTAGAGGCCGTTTTTTGCATTACTTCTATCCGTTTAATTTTTCAATCAGTTCACAGAGCAGTGTAATGGCTTGTTCAAATTCAAAGTCATCTATTGCATCCAGTATAGCCTGAATTTCACTGGCATACTGACTCTGCTTAAACGCTGCCAACGCAACAAGTTCAGTTTCGTCAACACGGTTGTGCTTTACGCCATCCAGCAACTGACACAGTACCAACTTCAATTCTTGCAGATTTACCTGACTGGCATGTTCAGCGGCAGATTCCTGTACGTGAGAAATGGCCTGATTAACCTCGTCACTAATCACAAGTAAACGCGCAAGAGCGGTTTTCAGATCAGCATCGTCATTGTTCGCACTTTCCAGGAGCTTACAGGTTTGCATAAACTGAATAAGCCCTAGGTTTCCAGAAACACCTTTAAAACGGTGTGCCAGCGAGCGTAAACCGATGTAATCCTGATTGTTAATCAGCTCGTCAAAATGCGCTCTTTCACTGGCAAAGTCCACCTGAAAACGTTTAATTTCATGAATGAGCTTTATCTGGCTGCCCCATAAACTCTCGCCCCTCGACCAATCAATTAACGCCGCGTCAGCAGGTTCTGCCTTGGTGGCCAGAGCGGACCCTTGAATACCCAGTACCCGGGCAATTTCGTTACACAACAGAGGAAAGTCAATGGGCTTATTTGCAAACCCTTCCATACCGGCATCCGATGCAGATTTTTTATCCTGAGCTAAAACACTGGCGGTTAGCGCAATAATCGGGGTTGGTTTGAGTCCGTTTTGGCGTTCGAATTCCCGGCGTTGACTGGCCGCAGTGAGTCCGTCCATTACCGGCATCTGTAAATCCATCAGCACAACATCAAATTGCTGCTCAGCCATTCGTTGCAGAGCTTGCTGTCCATCCTGGGCAACAGTGACGTTGTGCCCCGCCCTCTCCAGTAACAACTTAAGTAAATCAATATTCTGTTCAATGTCGTCAACAATTAACACATCCAGACTTGGCAGTACCATGGCCTGAAGACGTTTAATTTGTTGTGCGGATTCAACAGGTTTAAGTGGCAAGGTGAAGACAAATTGAGTGCCGGAATCGATTTCACTGGTTACTTCGATAGTACCGCCCATCAGCTCAACTAACTGCTTGCTGATTGTGGTACCCAGCCCTGTTCCACCGAATTTTCGGGACATAGAGGCATCAGCCTGAGCAAAGGCGTCAAATACCTTGTGCACTTGAGCGGCCGACATACCAATCCCTGTATCAGAAATAACAAACCTCACGCCACCCGTTTCAGCAGGTTTAACAACAAGTGAAACGCTGCCCCTTTCGGTGAACTTTACAGCATTGCCCACAAGATTATTCAATACCTGACGTACACGCTCTGGCGCGCCGTTATAAGCACTTGCCAGATCACCAGACAAATCAACCTGCAAGTCCAGACCTTTGCGCTTTGCTTCCAGCCAAAAAGTGGAAATCACAGTATCGATTTCATCACTAAGAATAAAGTCGTTGTATTCCAGTTCCAGCTTGCCTTTATCCAGTTTGGCACTGTCCAGAATATCGTTTAGCAAGTGCAGTAACGAACGCGCAGAACGGTTTATGGTGGACACATGCTTGTGCTGTTCAGTATTAAGTGGGGTATCCAGCAGGATGTCACTGAAGCCAATAACAGCATTCATTGGTGTACGAATTTCGTGGCTCATATTCGCCAGGAATGCAGCACGTGAAGCAGCGGCTTGCTCGGCCACATCCTTGGCAACAACCAATTCATTTTCCATTTTACGCCGGTCGGTAATATCCATAATAAATCCGTCCAACCAGACGATTTCGTTATTGTCATTTCGGATAAACCGACCATGTTCCCGCAACCATCGGGTATACCCATCGCGGGCAATAATCCGATATTCCATGGTATATTCCTGCTGATCAGCGATAGCCGCTTCAATGAGTGGAATATCGTCGGGGTGGAATAAGTCGCTGAAACTGATTTTGGGTTCTGGTAGCAAGAAATCTTTTGCGCTGTATCCGGTTATTTTTTCTACTGCATTACTAATGAACACCATAGGCCAGGTAGTATCATTCAAACAGCGATAGGCAATACCAGGAATATTGGCAATTAATGAACGGAACTTTTCTTCGTTATCTTTCACCGCTTTTTCCATTGCCAACCGCTCGCGGATGTCAGATAGAAATAAGATAAAAAACGGCTCGTTATCGATCTCAGTGTGAGACAAGCTCACTCTCACTGGAATTGGGCGTAGGTTTACGTCCAGTGCTAGCACATCCCTGCTACTTCCAATCAGTTTCTCGTTCTTCGGCTCCTGCACGTGACTGAAAAAATTCTTGCTGTACAGGTGACGCCTGTTCTCCGGGACAATTTTAGTGACGTCTTCACCAATGAGTTGCTCGCGTTTCCAACCAAGAATACGCGTAACAGAAGGGTTAGCAGATATCACAATCCCTTTCGAATTGACGGTGAGTACCCCTTCAACCGCGCTGTCCATCAGACCGGTTAATCGTTTTTCATTGGCATTGGCAATTTTGGTTATGTCTTTATACTTCGCTAACAGGCTAATGCCCAGTACCAGTGCAATAACCATAGTGGCAATAAAGGTAATGACTGCAGCCATAAATACTGAGACTTCAGAATCCTGGGGCACTAGATTTAAACCGGGAGGGCTAACAAATCGCGCAGCGGCCATGCCAGTGTAGTGCATTCCGGAGATAGCAACCCCCATTACGATTCCGGCCAGTATATTGACATTCGTTTTGGACAAACGCGTTCGAATAATTTTGTGCAGCCCATTGCGAACCCACAACGACAACATGGCCAGTAGTACCGCTACCACTATCGACAGCGCAAAAATCGCTGAGTCGTATTTTAGCAATGGCGCCATTTCCATAGCGGCCATACCAATATAATGCATAGCGCCAATACCCGCGCCGACTAACACGCCACCCAATGCTATTTGCAGTGGCGCAACAGTATTGGTTGTGAGGAAACGCAACGCAACCCAGGCCGCACCAATCCCTGGTAACATCGATATTAACGTAATGTGCCAGTCATAACTTACGGAAGTGCACAATTCAAATGCGAGCATGCCAACAAAGTGCATCGACCAAATACCCACTCCCTGAGCAATGGCCCCTACCATTAACAGCAGGCGTTTTGCCATTGGTGTACCGGCTGAGCTTGCCTGAGTAGCAACCTGGAATCCCATAAAAGAGGCAAAAACAGCGATACTAATTGATACAAGAACCAAAAATGGTTCGTACTCTCCGGTTAAAACCAGTGAGGATTCGGGGATGTTGAACAGGGACAGGATGTTATTCATAACCGCATGCCTTATGGTACTGCTGAATGCCTCTTCGACCCCATCCTGAGGAAACGAATATGCGGCTAATTGTATAAACAATTATAAATAGCGCTGAAATATGTATTTGGCAGCGTGCCTATTAACACCTATAAAGTCAATCAAATTCTGTCAAAATAACATACAGTTAGGCTCAAAAATCTAAACTTAAATATTTCCTTTAAAACAATAACATGCAAAAAACCCTCCCACCAATTCACCACAAAATGTTCTTTCTGTGATGAACACAAGAACCGCAGTATTCTTTGAGTAATGTTTTTTAGTCAATCCTAATCAACTAAGTTATGCCTCAAGGTATGTATGTCTTTAATTAAGTAGTCAACTGAAGCAGAATTTAATCCGTTATATATACCGCGAATATGTTTATTCTGGTCAATTAATAACAAACTTTCTGTATGCAAAAAGTCTTGATTTTTTTGAACATTTCCCAAATCTTCGCTGGCAAAATAAGCTTGTTTCGCAATTCGGTAAATTGCCTCCTGGTCTCCAGTTAGTAAATACCACTGTTCATTATTAATACCATTTTTAACTGCATATGCCTGTAAAATCTCAATGGTGTCCGTTGTTGGACGAATTGAATGCTGAACGATCTTTACCTTGTCATCATTGCTGAAAGCCTGTTGAACCTTGATGAGTTTAGAGCGAATCGCCGGGCAAATCCCCGGACAGGTACTAAAGAAAAATCCCGCCACATAAATTTTGTTTTTAAAGTCGCTGTCAGTAATCGTGTTACCACTTTGATCGGTAAAACTAAAAGGTGGAATTTGGTGTACAGATTGAATATCCACCATGCCATCAGATAACCAATAAGGTTCAAAAGAGGGATCTTGATAAAAGGGCAACTCCTCACTTTTTACATCAAGACTCACTATCGCCAGACTGAGTGCGGTAATAATCAACAGAAATATCTTCATTTTCTAATCCTACGCATGTATTTGCTTTTCTGAGTCCAAAAATACGCCCATTTCTATACTCAAAATTACTAAAGAGTTTGCCGTTTTCCCGCCATCCCTGCTGCAATCCGCTAGGTTGCCCTTCAACATAATTGAATCGTTTAAAAGGCATACCACTTCGATACCAGGATCTTGCCTCACCGTTTGCGACTCCATTTATATAGTAGGTTTCAGAACGGAGATTTCCATTGAACCACCAGCTTCGGGTATAGCCTTCCCGGTGACCGGATTGATAGAATGATTCAAAAGCAAGCTCGCCGGTATTAAACCATTGACGAAAAGCCCCATGACGTCGGCCATCTTCAAATTGTTCGATGGCCGCTACGACGCCGTTTGAATACCTGCTAACCACTTCTCCTGTGTAAGGTTCATTACTTAATACTCTTAACCCTTGTGCATTAACTGAAATAGCCGTAACTGCAATTTGCGACGGCGTATCCTTGACCTTCACACAACAGAGTAAAACTATAAAAAGCACAAAGGCAACGAAGGGGCCAATAACCTTGCTACGCATCAGTTAACACCATTAGGTGTACCTTGAAAGTTGCCGGAAAAATAAGGTAATAATCGCCATTTAAATAGCGCTCAGCTGACACGTGATAGTGGTATATGGCATCGTCATTTGTTGAACCGGTATATTGGGTTACTGCAACATGACCATTTGACTCGTCCAGGTCAGTAGGATAATCCACGGTAGAAAAGCAACGTCGTCCGTAAATAAAAAAGCCATCTGACAAAAGACCAATCAAGCTATCGTCATCATATGAAATTGCCTTAGGTTCAATGTGATAGTGATAAGTTTGCGGCCCGGTATGCGCACCGTTTCGGTCGAAACCCTGAATCACTCCCAGAGATACGTCACCGTTGCCCTC
Organism: Alteromonas sp. AMM-1; assembly: GCF_047290655.1. NCBI lineage: Bacteria > Pseudomonadati > Pseudomonadota > Gammaproteobacteria > Alteromonadales > Alteromonadaceae > Alteromonas > Alteromonas sp. AMM-1. The sequence goes on from NZ_JBLBUE010000086.1 coordinate 10,899, forward strand.
TGAATCATTGAATATTGGTGCGCCACTGATGGCAATGCCAATTGGCCCAAGTGGAGTTGCTGACGGGGAGTTTGCTAACTCAGGTTCAATGGGTACAGTCAACTGAAATACATTAATATAGTCTTCTATATCACCTGGGGACCTTTTTTGTTCAAATAAAGTAGGGGCTTCAGGTTCAATATACAGACCACTCGCGTTTCCAGCATCCCAATAAGAGGAAGTGTGATTAGGCTTTCCGTTTGCTTCAAGAGTGACATAACAGCCATTATCTGACAGCACCGCGGTTACATTTGGTGAGGTATTAAATTCCAGGAAAATCGCAGGTAACGACGTAGCCGGATTGTCACATGATGTATTAGATGTTTGTTCTGTTAATGCAGAATCTGTCGCTGTATCGTCATTGAAAGAAGCACCGCCGCAGCCTGCCAGCAATCCAATTAAACCAGCATAAACAAATAATCGTGTGTTTGTTTGATAATTATTCATCGTTCACCCTTTTACTGTTCATTACTTGTCAGTTGCTTATGATGCTCAGGTACTGCAACAAGCTGATTTTCAACCAAACGACAAACAGCAGTCAGTTCCTCACCACGGCGACCTTTGAAGGTAACAACCTCGTTTTCCGCGCTATTTGCACAGGCTTCAATTGCTTCTTTAGGCGGGTTGCGTTGCGGGTGCTCGCGCTCCTGGCTTTGGCTGTAACAGTTAATACTCAATAAAGCGCACGATGCTATACAGAGAATAATCGGTTTCATTGATAAAAGTCCTCAATTGGTCTTTGTTTGATGTGTAAGACTAATCTTGAAATGTGCAGATTTGATGGAGATTTGTTGCAATTACGCCGGATTCAATTGCTGCTTATGGTGCAACCGCCTTAATTTGGCTAGTATCACAACATGAAAATTACAGTAAAATTATTCTTAACTCTGATCGGCTTGACGGCCTGCATTCTAATTGTCACCCTGATACTGGTACGATGGAGCTTTCAGCAAGGGTTCTTGGATTTCATTGCTGAGCTAGAGCAGACGCGTATGCGAGCGTTAGCCGAGTCATTGGTTGCTGACTATCAGAACAATAATGAAAGTTGGGATTTCTTGTCATTCCAGACGCTTGATCAGCTCGCTTTACCATCACGTCCGCCCAGACAAGGGCGCCCTCCACCACCTCGAAAACGAGAACAAGGAAGGTCAGTCCGCCCTCAAGATTCGCCACCAACAGCATTACTTGCCATAGACGGCACCGTAATTTCGGGCTCCCTCTGGCAAGGCGAACAGCGTCACGAATTCTCCTACCCTAACTCATTTAATGGTACCCAAATAGCTGAATTACGAAGTTGGCCGTCTCCTGTTTCCGCAAACACAGTTGCCAATAAATTTATGGCTGGGCAATTACAAAACAGCTTGATTATTGGACTGGCCTGCTTACTGTTAGCATCTTTAGTTGCCGCAGTGTTAACTTCACAGCTAGTAAAACCTATCCGACTAATACACAGTAAAATTACACAACTGAATAATGGTGATTATAAAATTGATAAATCGCCGGTAGTAAAGAATGAAATAGGCCAGCTGACCCAACATATTGAGCTATTAGCGGATACATTGGACAAAACACGTGAAACCAAGAATGAATGGTTTGCCTGTGTCTCGCACGAATTACGCACCCCCCTGACTGTGCTTAAAGGTGAAATAGAGGCATTGGAAGCAGGGATAAGACCTTTCAATCAGTCAAATCTCAAGTCACTTAAGCAGGAGATATCTTTGCTGGAGCACTTGATAAATGATCTTTATCAGTTATCGTTATCAAATGTGGGAGGATTAGCTTACCACTACTCAGAAGTCAGTTTCAGTGATTTATTACAACAAACCTGTGAGATGTTTATTCCACAATGCAACGATAAAAAAATTCAGTTCAACCTGGCTATTACACCAAATATCAGCGGACGCGCCGATCCAACTCGCCTATCGCAACTCTTCCTCAACTTGATAAACAATGCCGTTCTTTATACCAACAGTCCAGGGGTTGTTTATGTTTCGATTACCTCTGTAGGCGATAGTATTCAAATTCAAATAGAAGATAGTGCACCAGCTGTTGAACCAGAGCACTATGCCAGACTATTTGATCCCCTTTTTAGAACCGACCAGGCCCGAACGCGCACAGGTAGTGGTGCAGGATTGGGTTTATCGATTTGTAAAAACATCGTAACTGCTCACCAAGGAGACATCTTTGTTGAGCCCAGTCAATATGGCGGTATCACAATTTCAATTTATATACCTCGGGTTAAAGTAAAATAATGTCTTACACTGCACGCGTTTTAATCGTGGAAGACGAACCTAAAATTGCTCAAATTTTGGTGGATTTTCTGGGTATGCACGACTACTCAACCGAAGTGATCGCAGATGGTCTTCTTGTTGTTGATCTGGTCAAACAGTCCCCTCCGGATTTTATAATTTTGGATGTCATGCTTCCAGGTAAAGATGGCTTGACTATCTGCAAAGAAATCAGACAGTTCTCAAATATCCCAATACTAATGCTTACAGCCAGGGTTGAAGAAATCGATCGTTTGATGGGATTAGGGTTTGGTGCTGATGATTATGTCTGCAAGCCATTTTCAGCAAGAGAGGTAGTCGCAAGAGTAACAACTATTTTGCGTCGAACACATCAATTCAGCAACACAAATGAACACTGCCTGTGCTTCAAAAATATTAAAGTCACACCCGCTCTTCATCAGTGTATTGTGAATGGAAAAGAACTAGCGCTAACCCCCATAGAATTTCGATTATTAACGGCCTTAATTAAAAAACCAGGCAGAGTGCTTTCACGCGATCAGCTCATGGATACTTGTTACACAGACCAGCGTATAGTAAGTGCCAGAACGATAGATAGCCATATGAAGAATTTAAGACAGAAACTGTCTGACGCAGCACAAGGCGAGGAGTTAATACAGGCCGTTTATGGCGTTGGGTATAAAGTCTAATAGGGCCCAGCCTGTCTAAACATCAGCACAAGTAAAGAATCCACCTTCTAATGAAGGTGGCTTTACGTTACCCCCCTAAAAGGGGGCCTCTAGTCAAGGGCGAGCTGAGCTTACTCTTGTCTCTCAACCTTCTCTTGGTGACCAACATATCGTCTTATAATTTCTTCGTTAACTCCTTCTGAATCAACAAAGTAACCTCTTTGCCAAAAGTGGTTGCCCCACATTTTATTCTTTCTCAAATGGGGATATTTTAAAAAAACTTCAGTGCTATTTTGCCCTTTAAAGCACCCATCAAATTTGATATTCAGAGCTTCGGTGGGATTTTGACGACCAAGTGACGTGGTCTATCTGCACATTCAACTCCATTACTATGCAACCGAGTTGCTCGCAATAGAAATGAATAAATCTATACACGTCCTTACTTAGCTTATTCTTTAATATCCTAAACCTATACTTCGGCGTCCAAACTATGTGATATTGACATCGCCAAAACACGTGCGATGCTCGCTCGTATCTACTCAAGTTAATTTCCTGTTTGACTTCGCTAAAAATCAAAGAGAGATTTATCATGGGTTGTTATACGGGCAAAGCCCTTCCATGAATGATAACCATCTACTGAAGTAGGTGGTTTGGGGCTGAAAACAAAAAAGCCCCGATAGATATCGGGGCTTTGAATGTGGTTGCGGGAGCAGGATTTGAACCTACGACCTTCGGGTTATGAGCCCGACGAGCTACCAGACTGCTCCATCCCGCGTCCGAAACTGTTCACGATTTTTCGTGTTGTTCTGTGACGCTAACTTGCGTTTATTCTGGTGTCA
>NZ_JBLBUE010000087.1:0-14588 GCF_047290655.1 Alteromonas sp. AMM-1
AAACTTATGACGGTAAAGATATCCTGGTACCGAACGAGAAGTTCATTAACTCATTGTTGGTAAACTGGACGCACAAAGATTCCAAACAACGGTACCGCATTGATTTTTCCGTAGCCTATAAAACCGATATTCGCGCTATGGTGGAGATCATTAAAGAGGCGGTAGCCAGGCATCCGCAGGTGATCAGTGGCGATGATATCCCGTTTGAAGAGCGCCCGGATTGTGAAATCGACAGCTTCGGTGATTCTGGCGTTAATATGTTTGTGGAGTTCTGGATGATCGGCGTCGATGACGGGAAAAACCGCGTAGGCGGTGACTTGCTGTTGATCGTATTTGAAACTCTGCGAGAGCACGGTATCGAAATTCCATTCCCGCAACGCGAAGTGCGGGTGGTGAACGAAGAGGCAATCAAGCTCAGCAATACCACGCCGTAATGTCAATCTGCCCGCGGCCGCCCGGGCTTCATGACTTCATTCGCGTGCGAACCTGCACGGCATGCCAAATGGCAGGCACAATAACCAATAGGGCGATGGCGGCCAGAAGCCAGTAATACACCTGGCCAAAATCGGCCAGATTGGTGAGCGAGGCGGCCTGCTCGTTATTGATATACTCTGCCTGAGCCACTGGCCCGATAGCGGCGTCACGGGCCAATGATACGCCATTGCTGAAGGCGCTCTCCCATCCCGTCGCTGACAGTGATGCATAGGCTTTATAGCCAATGGCAGAAGCACCAAACGCCAGTAGTCCAATTGCAACCGTGCCTGTGCTGATAACACCAATACCTACTGCACCAACGGTAAACCCGCCAATGGCAACAATGCCGACACTTACCGGCGCAATGGCGACGCCGCCCCAGGCAAATATGAGGCCGTATGCATGACTGCCGCCGGCAAACCAGCCATAGGCAGCCCTATCACTATGTTCCGGCATGCCAAACTGGAAATGCATCAACGGCACGCCAAGCAGCCGCAAGCGACTTTTATATTCACGCCGTGCAGAACCGGGTGCATCGGATTCATGGGTAAAGGCTTCCGGATGAAAAATCCGCTCATGGGCCCGCAGGGTACGCATGGCCTGAAACATATAACTTACCAGCCACAGGTTGGCGGCAGTAAAACTCAATACCAGTATCTGAACGGTGCCTGTGATTAACCGCGAGAACGCAAGGTTGTGCAGTGCGAGGAATTTCAAGCTAAACATACCTGCCACATACAGCGCGGTTACGCAGAAAAATAATGCGACACTTTTAAACACTAATCTGCGCTCGTTGCGGGTGCGAGACTGGTCCAGGCCCGCCCGCAATCCTAAAAACGAACTGATAAAACCAGAAAATACCGCCAAAAAAGTAAGCAGGGTGGTAAATGAAAATACACTGCCAAGCTTGGCAGAACTCGTGCCCACCAGAGCGGCTTTGGCTGGTGGGGAGATGCCGCTGATCAGAGTCATTACTGATACCGTGAACGCTGCGCCGGGCTTGCTGTGTTTGAGCGCCTCTTCAACCACATCGCTCATGGCTTGTTTCAGTAGATTGCGTCCACGCGAAAGACGTTGTTTAACCGTATCGGTGGACAAGTCTAATTCAGCCGCCACGGTTTCTACCGATTGCTGCTCGCGATAAAACAGGATCAGCGGTTCCCGGTAAGTTTCATCCATTTCGTGCAGGGCCTGCCACATCAGCGCGTGGTGCTGCGCTGAGATAACCTGCGTTTCCAGTTCAGTATGCGATGTTGCTATGTCGGACAGTGCTTCTGTGTCTTCTATCAGTTGTTCTTTTGCTGGTTGCTGACGTCTGAAACGGCTGATCTTAAAACGCACAATGCCGCACAACCAGGATTTCAGCTTTTCCGGATTGTGCAATGTATCGAGTTTCTTCCAGGCTTCCACAAACGTGTCCTGCGCCACGTCTTCACTGTGTTTTATATCGCCAAGGGCCGCATACGCAATGCTGCAAAGTAGTGTTTGGTAGCGCTTTACTATTTGACAAAACGCATCGCGGTTTCCGCCCAAAGAGAGCATTACCAGGGAGGCATCATTGTTGTGTTCGAAGGTAGTGCGCTGTGAAAACATAGTGATAACTCTGGCCATTTTTTACTAAGTGCCATATCGGGGCCAAAAGGTGACAAAAAATAAAAAAATATTTTTCGTCACCTTTTTCGGATTGGCTGGCACTTAATGGGTACCAACACGCAACAGGCCCTTGCCTGATGTGATAACTACCTTAAACCCGGAGCAATGGAAATGAAAACAATTAGCAAAAATCGAATCGTTATGTTGATGGCAGGAGGAATCATCCTGACGGCCAGTATGATGGCACACAGTGGGCAAACCGCTGCTGTAATTGACGACTTTTCGGCAGCAGACAACACCAGTTATGGCCTGCCGCGTCAGTTCATTAATGACGCTATGGCGGGCGGCGCTACCCAGGACAAGCACTCGCTGAATAACGGCATTATGCGGGTTACCGGTACAATCACCCCGCCTCGCGGTCAGCCCGGTTGGTCGAGTGCAGTGGTGCCGCTGGCCGAAATAGGAAAATTTGTTGATGCCAGTGTGTACCAGGGCATACAACTGCGGGTACGGATCACGCAGGGGAACCTGAGCGTGTCAGCCAACAGCCAGGATATCACTAATTTTGACTACCATGCCGCGCCGATTGTAGTGAAAGCCGACGGCAAGTTTCACGACGTGACTATACCGTTTACATCAATGAAGCGTGCATGGTCGGAGCAAACACCGCTGAATACCTCAAACCTGAATAGTCTGAGTATTGTGGCGTACAGCCTGCAGCCCGCCGCGTTTGATTATGAAATTGATGACGTGCGTTTTTATTAATTCAAGGTGTATTGATTAGGAGCCTGCTATGCATACCGGCACGTCGACACGACTTCATTATTTGGATGCAACCCGCGCATTCGCGTTACTGCTTGGCATTGTTTTTCATGCCAGTTTGTCGTTTATGCCGGTATTCATTGGCTGGGCGGTGATGGATGTCTCTACCAGCAACCTCGTGAGCGCATTTGCTTTAGTCAGCCATACTTTTCGCATGGCGCTGTTCTTTCTGATCGCTGGTTATTTCAGCCGAATGACGCTGAATAAAACCAGTATGCCTGCCTTTTTACAATCCAGAGCTGTCCGGCTGGGAGTGCCCTTTGTTGCGGGCTGGTTTTTGTTACGACCGCTGCTGGTGAGTGGTTGGATTGCCGGTGCGCAGAGTTTGCGGGGCGATGTGGATGTCGTAATAGCGATATACGAAGGCATAGCAACATTGGGCAGTTTGCCAAATGGGTTACTGGTGGGTACACACTTATGGTTTTTGTATTACCTGATGTTATTTACCGTTTGTGCACTTGCGCTGCGAATGTGCTTGGTTCGGATACCCGTAGTTCACGGTATTGTAGTGAAGTTGAGCAGCAAGCTGGTGAGCGGTATGTCGGTGTCACACTGGTCTCCCGTATTAATGGCGCTACCCACGGTATTGTGCTTGTGGTGGATGAATAACTGGGGAATCGATACGCCAGATAAATCGCTGGTGCCGCACTTGCCCACGTTTTGTTTATATTTTGGGAGCTATCTGATGGGATGGAGTTTTCAGCGAGACTCCCTCGGACTTCAGTCTTACAGCAAATTGTCGCTGTCACACGCTGTATTTGCCCTTGTGAGTATCACAGCATTAATTCTGTTGGCACCTTACGAGTCGCAACCGGGCCACACGGATTTTTTAGGGTACAAAGCGGCATATGCGTTCGCCTATGCCGTCACCATGTGGTCGATGATCCCGCTTACACTTGGCGTGTGTAAAGCGCTGTTTAACACCCCTAAAGCCTGGATAAGCTATTTGGCGAACGCATCGTACTGGCTTTATCTTATCCACCTGCCACTGGTTATCGCGCTGCAAATTGCGGTAGCTGAACTACCGTTGCACTGGAGTGTTAAATTAACCATGGTGTGTTCAGGGACCCTATTTACCGGACTTGTGTTGTACGAGATCCTGGTAAAGAAATCCTGGTTAGGGAGAATACTGAACGGGCAGGAAAAACAGCGCGTTGGCTGAATTAAGACGTAGGTTAAGACATGAGGCAGCTTGCGTGGAAAAATAAAATAAATGCGTAATTAAAAACAATAAAAGTAAAGTCACGGGTTAAGACACACTCTGTTGCGTTAGCTTGGTGAAGAAGGATGTTGTTACGTATGAAACTGATTTGTGTATCTGCTATTAAGTCTGTGTTGATAGTGATTGTTAGTGCGATTCTCTGCACATATGCATTTGGAGAACAACAGCCTGAAATAAAAAATCGTGTCTTTGTGCTAACTGATATCGAAGCCGATCCTGATGATGCTCAGACGCTGGTGAGATTTTTACTGTACTCAAATCAGTTTGATGTTGAGGGCCTGGTTGCTACCACATCGGTACATCAGAAAGGGATGGTTGCACCTGAAACCATTCATCAAATTATAGACGCTTACGCCAAAGTACATAATAACCTGTTACTGCATGAGCCTGGCTATCCGACAGCTGAATACCTGCGCAGCGTAGTGCGGGCCGGACTGCCCATCTATGGCATGAGCGGCGTTGGTAAAAATAAAGATTCAGAGGGATCCAGGCTGCTGATGAACGCAATTGAAAAAGACGATTCCAGACCACTATGGATCAGTGTGTGGGGCGGCGCCAACACGCTGGCTCAGGCGCTGTATACCTTACAGCAGCAAACATCCCCACAACAGCTAGCCCAATTGATTAGCAAGCTACGTGTTTACACTATTTCCGATCAGGATGATTCTGCTGCGTGGATCAGAAAAACGTTTCCGGATTTGTTTTATATCGTTAGTCCGGGAGGTTACGGTGCCGCTACCTGGCTGGGCATGAATATGTATATCGAAGGAATAGATAACACTTCTGTGAGTAATCCTTGGATTGCCAACAATATACAACAAAATCACGGTCCTTTAGGACAGCAATATCCGGATGTTGCCTACGGTATGGAGGGGGATACACCAGCCTGGCTAAATTTAATCCGCAATGGTTTAAACGTTCCGGAGCAGCCCAATTATGGCGGGTGGGGCGGGCGGTACGAGTACTATATACCGGATATAAACGCCACTGACCCAAATGGGTTTACTGGCGGTGTTCCTATTGAACAGGAAACACGTCCAATCTGGACAAATGCCACCGACACGTTTTTGCTGCCCAGGCGCAACGAGTTTGGCCGTTCTGTGTCTGCCAGCGAACAGCACTTTTCCGGCTACCGGGAAACGTTGTGGAGATGGCGCGACGATTTTCAGAATGATTTTGCCGCCCGTATGGACTGGACTGTGTTCGATTATGCACATGCGAATCATCCACCTGAGCCGCGACTTCGTCACGAACAGCATCTTAAGGTAAAAAGTGGTGATTATTTTTCCCTTGATGCCCGTAATTCACAGGACCCCGATGGCGACAGTTTAGAGTTTTACTGGTTTAACTATGCCGAGGCCGGCAGTATGCCAGCTTCGCCTGTTGCCATTCAAAGTGCTGAAAACATGGCGAGGGTAGCGGTAGTCGCACCAGAAGTATCAAAACCGGAAACCCTGCATTTTATATTACGGGTAACCGATAGGGGCACGCCTGCTCTGACTCGCTATAAACGCGTTGTAGTGACGGTGGTACCAAAATAACAAAAAACTGGCGGGCTAACGCCAGTATAACCGTATTGCTTTTACAAATGGGTAATACAACTGTCGGGTAATAACCCAGGGAAGGGCGTACCAGGGTTTGCCTTTTTCTTCCGGAAAATCGGGGTCGTTGATCCCGGTTTTCGGATACACAAAATCAGACGGAGAGTGGGTACCGAACAAGCGATCCCATACGCAAAGCGTCACGCCATAGTTCATATCGTAGTACTCGGTTTCTGACGAGTGATGTACACGGTGCGATTGAGGTGTGACAAATATATACCGCAATGGCCCAAGGTTAGTGCGGATATTGCTATGGGTTAATGCGTCGTGTAAACGCGAAATAATTAAATAACTCAGCACAATGCCCAGCGTTTCCTCAAACAGAAGGGCGGGCAGAAAGATAATGAACTCCGCGAACAAATAATCCATAGGGTGCACCCGAAACAAGGTAAACGGGTTCATTTGGCTTTGCGAATGGTGCACCTCGTGAAACACCCATAACACTCGCACTTTGTGGCGCAGCATGTGGCTAAACCAGCCAACCAACTCTACCGCAAGGTACCCCAGTACAATCTCAAGCCAGGCGGGTACATTACTGAAAATGCCCACTTTCAAGCTGCTGGTCCAGGGCATTAACGCCTGATTCAGGGCTGCAATGACGATAAGCACGAACCCCGTTACCATAAAACCGTGAATAAATACCCATACCATATCTACCAGAATGCCGGTATTAAACGGTTTTTGGGAGCGAATTGCCGGAAACATCGCCTGTATACACAACAGGGCCGGTATACCTAAGTAAAGCTGAGGATCCGCGCCAAAGGGCACAATCACATCGTGGTGGATATGCCAGTATATTTGCTTGATGCCATACCAGGGGATGTTACTGGCTTGGGCAAGTTGATAATAGTGATTAACTACCACACCAATACTGGCCAGCGATGCCAAAATCAAAAAAAGCAGAATAAGGCCATTGGCGAGCTTCGACTCGATAGCCCAGGTTTTTCTGCTGCCGTCGGCGGTATTACTTTCCGGATAAGTATTTTGCATGATCTAATAATTGTTGCTGAATATAGGTTGCCTGACGCACATCCTGCTGTGAGGTGGCGATAGCGCGTTGCGACAGGGTACGGTAGAAGTCGCTGTCGTTAAACAGATTTTCCAGTTGTTCAATCCAACGAGCGACAGGCGCGTCAATGCCCACAATAATGCCGCCATCACCGACGGTTTCTGGCAATGCGCCCTGATCGGAAGCTACTACCGGGATGCCGGCAATTAAGGCTTCAGCGGCGGTTCTCCCATACGCTTCTGCCACTACACATGGCATTAACAAACAATGTGCCCTTGAAAACACGGTGCGCATATCATCAACGTGCGCTTCACGCTGAACATTGGGCAGTTTTTCCAATGCCTGCTCAACGCCAATCACTTCCTGATCTTGCTGCGTATTGGCCCAGCCTCCAACAATTAAAAACGACCTGTGGGGTATCAGGCGCGCAATTTCCGCAATTAACCGGCCGCCTTTTTTGGGATGCGGATTAATCACCAGAATGGCATCGCCCGATGTGGATATTTGAAATTTCTCGGGCGGGAGTATAGGGCGAATCACGTCGATGGGGGCGTTGCTCACCTGTTGAAACTGCGCTTTTATGAAAGAGGATTCGCAGGCAAATACAAAACGATGATTATGGGGCAATGTGCCAAACAGCGGGGATATTTCCCGCGAGTGAATATAAAACAGCGTTGGATAATTGATATCGATGAGTTTTTGTAACAGGTCATCGCACATGGATACATGACACACAAGAAACGCAGGGTTTAGCTTGTTGATTAACACACTGAGTGCATTAGGGTGCCAAAAATCAGTATAAACCTGATGATTTTTTACCTTGTGTGTTAACGAAAATGGCCCTTTGAATCTGCGGGCGATGCGGCTTTTTACTGTTGCCCAGAAGGTTGGCGGACATTTGGCTGCAACCGCTCCCTGGTATCCCTGCTCAATGAAAAACTCGATGGTTTCCATGGCACAAATTTCAAGTCCGCCTGTTAATGCAGGTAAATAGCCTCGCGGAACGATTGAAAGTACCTTTTCCGACATAATTGTGTTCCTTACTACAATGATGCAGATAGTAACATTGCTTTTTGAATTGCTGAATTAAACATTGTTATTTTGAGAGCAGGCTAACGAGTAATTATCGCATTTACCGGCAGTTGGCCTGAAAACAACTGGACACGGAAACGGGAATCAATAGTACACTGTGATACATTATTCTCGTATCCCATTCCATTTATGAACAAACACTTACTTTTAACCGGCGCGTCTTCGGGTATTGGCCGGGAGCTGGCGGTGCTGGCTGCTGAACAAGGCTATCGTTTGAGTTTGTGCGGCAGAAGCGCTGATAAGCTCAATAGCACACTCGCACTGCTGAATACGACTGACAACGTACACAGCCAGGCTTTTTGTGTTACCGATGAGAGCGCCCGCACGGTGTTTTTTCACAATGCCATTGCCGCTAACGGAGCGGTAGATGTACTCATAAACTGCGCAGGGCTGAACAATGTGCGGTTGAAGGCCGATGTAACGCCAATTGAGCAATTAGACTGGCTGATGAAAGTGAACTGTTATGCACCGATTGAATGTATAAAGGCGGTGTTACCGGGTATGAAACAACAGGGATGCGGCACCATTATTAATGTGCTCTCAACGGTTTGTTTATTCTCGAATCCCGGCATCGCGGCGTACACGGCGAGCAAAGCAGCATTGGATGCCTATACTAAAGTAATGCGCAAGGAACTTGCCGAACAGCACATTAAAATGCTGTCGGTGTACCCCGGTGGTGTGGACACGGATTTTCGCGAAGCCTCGCGCCCTGAATACTTAAGCGCAAAAGACGTTGCCGATGCGATTATGACAATGCTGAGTAGCACAGCCAACGCGCATATTCATGAATTGGTTATTCGGCCTGAAGCTGAACGAAATTATTGATTGCTGACTGGTGTAGTATTGTCAGATAACTAACACTACTGGCGATAAGTAAGATGCAAATCTGTTTATCCCCGTGAGTTGATGTACAATACTGCCCATTGTATTTTTATGGTTTGACGGGCCACAATAAGCAGGCTCGGTCACCCACTTTTTAAGGACATGCCTTATGCCATTACTCGACAGTTTTCGTGTTGATCACACCCGAATGCATGCACCCGCTGTACGTATTGCGAAAAAAATGACAACGCCTAAGGGTGATGATATTACCGTTTACGATCTGCGTTTTTGTGTGCCTAATCAGGAAGCGTTATCGGAAAAAGGTATTCATACCCTGGAGCATTTGTTCGCTGGCTTTATGCGCGACCACCTGAATGCTGCGGATGTTGAAATTATTGATATTTCTCCCATGGGATGTCGTACTGGCTTTTATATGAGCTTGATCGGAACGCCAGATGAGGAGCGCGTAGCGAAGGCCTGGCTGGCAGCCATGAACGATGTACTGAAAGTACAAAACGAATCAGACATTCCTGAACTGAACGAGTACCAGTGTGGTACTTACAAAATGCACTCACTGAAAGAAGCGCAGGAGATTGCCCAGGACGTGTTAAATCGCAAAGTTGCTATTAACAGCAATGACGAATTGTACTTGAGTGACGAGTTTTTAGCTCAATAAAAACACAAAAGACGCTGTTACAATAGCAGCGTCTTCGTTACTTCAGGGGGGCTTTTGGGGTTATTTAAAACGGCATGACAAACGCCACGCCTACTACAACAGATGTTTCCCCGTCTAATAAATCCACATCAATAGTTGGCTCTATTTCAAAGGGTTCTACGTGGTACTCATAAGCGGCAGACAGTCGGTAAAACACATCGCTTCTGGCGTCGTGACCGCCAATTCTCTCCTGCCCAACGCCCACACCTAATTTAATATGTGTATTCGGGTGATAAAACATCTGTAGGGCAAACAGGTTAGCACCTGCGCCCTCGTGGTAGTCGCTCACATGCTCGTAAGCAACACCAACACCGGTAGATTGCGAAAGGCGGTACTCGTATTCCAGGCCAATCGTATTGTAAAACTCATCGTCAGCGTGGGTGGTGCCTACAAATATACCTGGAAAATGGTGTTTGTCGTCGTTGGCAAAAACCGGTAAAACGTATAACAGACAAATTAAGCAAATCAGTAATTTCTTCTGCATAACCGCCCCTTCTTTTACTCGTCTCCTTCGAAATTAGCTGAAGCCGGTACGAATAACGAACAATGGGGTTATACAAAAATATATAAATACATACCTTACAAATCGGTTTCTATGAAGAAATTCATGCGAATTCAACGGGATTTGTGCTCAGGATAAACACCACGAAATTCGCAAAATGTCAGTCCTTTTCAGCATGCGCTTGCGCAAATTCTTCACAATCACCCTCGAACACGTTGTCGATAAGATAATGGATTTTCCAGCCCTGCTCAGTGTGTATTAACTGAAAGCTGTTGATTCCACAGTGGCTAACCTTTTGATCCAGGTAAAACACATAGGGAGTCCATACCGAAGCCAGATTACCGCTTTGCTGAACGCGTTTTGCCAGTAATTGCTCATCCAGAAAGGATGTCGATTTTCCAATTGCGACCGCGAACTTGGCAATATCGGTTGTTTGCACATTGCTATCTTTTCCTGCTCTTTGCAGCAGGGCGCTGGTGGTAAACTGATTAAGCAACTTCTGTTCGTTGTGTTCGCGCATGGCATCAAATAAGTGATCAATGGGTTGGGTAACCTCATTTGCCAGTGTGCTGAAAGCGGTAAATACCAATGGGATGAATCCCAGAGTTCGGACGGTGTATTTAAAATGCATGACGCTCAAAGGAGGCTCCGGTTTATTTTTGTCAGTCTCAGCAATGGCTTTGATTACTGATGGAAAATGACACGCAGATTTTTATAAATTAGTCAGAATGTCTCGTGAAAACACCTTATAACAACAGTAACGGAATAAGCTAGATGAATTTGATTGCAGCGAATCCCTTTAACTATCGGTCTTATGTACCAACGTAGTGATGAAGGCCAGTCAGTGTTTCTCGACACCATTGGCGAACAGACGAAATCAAAAAGGAGTGATACGAATGACAGAACACAAGCAGTACACGCCACCTGAAGTATGGCAGCAACCCGAAAGTGACGGGAATAAATGGGCCAGTATCAATCGACCTGTGTCGGGTGCAACGCATCAGAAAGCCCGTCAAACAGGTAAACAACCGCTGCAATTGTATTCGCTTGCTACCCCTAACGGGCAGAAAGTGACGATCATGTTGGAAGAATTGCTCGCTGCTGGTGTAGCCGAAGCCGAATACGACGCCTGGCTGGTAGATATCAGTTCGGGTGACCAGTTTTCATCTGGTTTTGTTGAGGTGAATCCAAACTCCAAAATTCCGGCCATGGTGGATACCACTACGTCTCCACAAACCATGCTATTCGAGTCGGGTTCTATCCTGTTGTATCTGGCAGAAAAATTTGATCATTTCATTCCTGCATCGCCGCACGAAAAAGTGGCCTGCATGAACTGGTTATTCTGGCAAATGGGCTCGGCGCCCTATTTGGGCGGAGGCTTTGGGCACTTTTACAGTTATGCACCCTATCCAATGGAATACCCCATCAACCGCTTCACCATGGAAACCAAGCGACAGCTGGATTTACTGGATAAGCATTTAGCAAGCAACGAGTATATGGCTGGCAGCAGTTATTCCATTGCTGATATTGCGATTTGGCCTTGGTATGGTCAATTGGTACTTGGGCGTCTTTACAATGCGGCTACCTTCCTGCAAGTGAATGAATATACCCACCTGCAGCGCTGGGCAAAGCAAATCGACGCCAGACCGGCTGTTCGACGCGGGCGTATTGTTAATCGCACATGGGGTGACGACGGTCAGGTAGCAAATCGTCACAGTGCCCACGATATCGATAACGTGCTTAGCGGCTTGTAAGCCTCAACATGCAGCAGTGCGTGGTATCCAACGCTCTGCTGCTCTTTGCTTTTGAGGATAAGTCTTGCTTCGGCTGGGGTCCCTTTAACCCGATATCATTGTTCGCTCTGCTTCAGCGCCCAACGGGATGCGATTCATATACCTTGCTTCAACCAGGCCAAGCACAAAAAAGCCTGTTGACGTCCATATATACAACTGAACAGCCAGACCATCGGTGTAAGGCGGCAACTGGTGATCCCAATTCCAGATCAGTACCGGGATCACGGCCGCAAAACCGGTTAGCATTGCATAGCAGGTATTTCTTATCAGTCGGTAGAGCAGGGCCAGCATAGGCTTTACCGAAGCGTTAGCCCGCGTGTTGAAAATGAGAAAATACGCGCAGGTATGCACTATTCCCACACTCACCAGAGTAACAAAGAAGACATCCAGTCGGTGTGTTTCGTAAAACGTATTGCCCAGAAAACCTTCAATACACGCGGCTAACACCAGCACAAATACAATGCGCAGCACCAGTTCAATACTCACTACCATGAAGGTAGGAATACGGGCCAGTTCTCCGTGATTGGCCTTTTCAGACAGCTTTATTCTGAAAGCACGCGGAGGCGCGATCAATAGCAAATACATGATGACGTATAACAGCAGGTGATCCTCGAAACGCGATTTTGTTACTTGTTTTGCAACGTTTCTCATGGGGTTACTCCGTATAGTAAGAAGGGGCCGGCGGGTTTAATCTTTTGGGTTCATGGCGTTCAGCAAAGGCTTTTAAGTCACGGCGTAATGCATTGACTGCGTTCATGGATATCACAAAGAAAATGCCGGCAAACAGTAGTAGCACGAACGTAATGGCTGCCCATTGCTTGCGGGCCGGGTACGACTCGAATAGGGGAACCGTTGCAGGCTGAATCACTTCCAGTGGGTAGTTGGCCCGCGCGTTGATCAACGATTCCACTGCCAGTTGCGTTTCCAGCAAACGGAATATGGAGCGCTGAATTTCAGAGTTTTTGATTTCGCTCAGGCGTTGTTCCAGGTAGTTTCGGCGGCTTTGAATTTCCTCCAGATCCAGCTGACGCAGGTAATCGTTAAATGATTTCACGAACACATTGGCCAGCTTGGTGGAAAACTCCGGGGATTTTGATGTGATCCGCACATTCAGCAGGTCGGTTTTTTTGTCGGTAAACACGTACAAAGCATCGGTTTTAAACTTTTTAACCGCTTCGCGCATATCGGGCTCAAAGCCGTCCAGCCATTGTTCAGTGCTGGCGTCCCATTGATCCTCGTACAGCCATTGCAGCAATGTTTGTTGTTCGATGAAAGCGCTGATAAAACCAAATGAGTCCATTCTTGCCAGCAGGCGTTCGCGTTCGTTTTCCTGGGTGCCATCAATAATGAAATCGTATTCCAGCACGCCAATGGTGTTTACCCCTCTGTAATTGTTGGGTTGAACGCCACCGGGATCTTCGCTGATGTTAATAGCTACCGTGGCCTGTGCCGAATAACGGTTGTCCAGCATCAGCGATAAGCCCAGCACAATAGCGGCCCCGGTAATGGCTACCAGTGCGATGCGAAACTTGTACGTAAGCAATTGATGCAGGAATTTAAGGAGCAGTTCATATTCTGCTACATGTCCGCCAGTGTCGTTGTGATGTGCCATATCGAATTACTCCGTACTTAGTTAAGCAGGTTGGCAAGCATTGCGGTGGCAATGATGTTTTTATAAATAATGTCTACCCATTTTTCGGCAGATTCCCGGCCGTTGATACGGTCGACACTCAGTGGTACAAAAATGGTAGAACCCGGTGTAACTTTTACGTTGGCAGGCGAATTGAACAGTCCCCACCCGCTGGTGCTGGAACGAACAGACATCACCTCGCCGTTGGCCTGCACAATGTAAGCATGCTCATACTGGGCCAATTCTTTCACGCCGCCACTTAATCCTATGTAATCCAGCGCAGCGCGGTCTGAGCGGAATTTGTGCGAGGTAGGGAAATATACCTGGCCAATTACACTCACTTCATCCAGGTACTTAGGCACAATAATGCGGTCTCCGTTTTCCAGTACGATATCTGAGGTTTCGTCGCAGCGCGTTACCGCGCTGTGCACATCCACCACCATACGGCCAACGGCTTTTTCCGGCGCCATCTTCTTGATTACGTCATAAATGTCATCGGCGCGTTGATCTTTCGGCATTTTTTCGTCTTTGTTCACGCCTTGAGAAACATGGGTGTCGGCGAGTAAACGGGTTAATTCCTCGAACATGCGATCCAGTGCTTTTTGTTCTTTTTTACGCACGCTGTCGCGCAGGAAAACAGTGCCAAACAGGTAGGCGTCTTCGGTAAAGCCACCGGCTTTCTGCATTAATGAGCACAGGGTTTCGCGTTTGTCGATGCGGTATCTGCCCGGGAAGGTGATCTCGCCTTCAATCTCAACATACTGTGGTGCCTGAACCCACTCCGGTTTCATACGCAGCACCAAATGATCCCGGGGATGCAGAATCAAATCGGTGGTATCGAGCAACGGATCGTTTTTGGTGAGGCTGATGGCCCGTGAGTCTGTGCGACTGAATTCGCTGTCCATCAGTACCTGACGAGACAGGGTGGCAGCCAACCCATAGGTTTCCTCTTTCATACCACCAGCGGCAGCAATCAGGTCTTCCACCCGCATTCCTGGGACCATAGGGTATGCACCGGGGTGAAACACCGATCCACTCACTTCCACTACCGGTGCCTGCTGACCAAACTGGGTTTCCCGCTTAACGCGTTCCAGTGGTATTTGAATTAAACTGGCGCGGTCGATGTCTTTGTTAAACAGATACACTTTGTCTTTAGGCTGAAGTACCAGGTTGTGATCGGTGTTGTTGTTCAGGGCTTCATTCAGCGATATCCGAATGAAATACAAACGGTCGGTCACCAAATCGGTTCTGGCCAGCAGGGCATAGTTAAGATCAACGCCTGCATCTAAACCACCGGCATACTTCACCATATC
>NZ_JBLBUE010000088.1:0-14499 GCF_047290655.1 Alteromonas sp. AMM-1
AAAAGTCTGACGACGCCTTCGAAATTGCGCCTGGCATTCGGGGTTTGGTGATGATGGTGTTCCACCTGCCATCCTACGGCGTGGTATTTAAAATCATCAAAGACGAATTTGCCGAGAGTAAGAAAATCACCCGGGAGCACGTAATAGACCGCTACAAACTGGTGAAAATGTCAGACCGGGTCGGCCGTATGGCCGATACTCACGAATACGTTAACTTTCGCTTCCCGCTGCAACGTGTTCATCCGGACTTATTAGCAGAATTACAGGAAACCTGTGCCTCCAGTGTTGAAATAACTGGCGATGAACTGGTGATCAAGCATTTGTATATTGAACGAAAAATGACGCCGCTAAACCTGTTTCTGCAACAGGAAACCGACCCGCAGAAACTCGAAAACGCCATTGATGAACTTGGCACCTGTATTAAACAAATTGCCATGGCAAACATATTTCCCGGCGATATGTTGCACAAAAACTTCGGCATTACCCGTCACGGCCGGGTGATTTTTTATGATTACGACGAAATTTGTTATATGAGCGAGCGCAATTTCAGAGACATCCCCAAGTCTGACGATCCTTATGCGCTGGATACCTTGTCGGTTGCTCCCAATGACGTTTTCCCCGAGCAGTTCGAACATTTCATTGTGGGCAAGCGGCCATTTAAAGAAATGTTAAAGGCTAAGCACGGTGACTTAATGACGCCGGAATACTGGCGACGCGTTCAGAAGGAAACCTCAAAAGGGGAAATTCATAACTTTACGCCTTATCCGCAGTCGCGGCGCTTTAGCCGTCGTCCGGACAGGTTGGCGGGCGCCGATTCCAAGCCGTCGAAGCCAGCCGAGCCAACGCAAACCAGCGAATAACAGCTATTGTTTTACGGTTGAAAGTAACTACTGTCGCCTGTTTAACTTTTCGAAACAGCGCTCGCATTAACCCCGTGCGTTTGAGCGTTAGCGCGGGGTAACTGAACGTGCGCTTGCATTAGAATGCAGTAAAGAATAGCCCTACGCTTAATGCCAGCCCTACAACAAAAGCTACACTGCGAAGGGTATCCCACGCGTACCAGTAACAAAGCAAATATACCAACCGACACACCACAAAACTCGCCGCTAATGCAACATGTAAGGATCCAACCGACGAGGTAGCCAGCACTACTAACGCTGCTGGTGCAAAGTAAGTAATGGCTTCAAAACAATTGTAATGCGCGGCAGTTGCACGCGCGCCAAAGCCTTTGAGCTGTTGTTGCTGTTCACGGGGCAGCGAATTGTTGTATCCGCCATGCCGATGCATTGCCACCGCCAGCGGTATTTTTGCGAGAAACGGCATAATGCATACCATCAGCAGACAAGACAGGAATAACGTCATCAGATTCACTCCATGAATAATGTAATGGTACTTACTTTTGACTATTAACTATTGGCTATTGGCGCTGCATAAAAATGGTCACTTCCGCCATCACCAGACCGAACTTTTTAATGTACGAGCGATTCATTAGTGTGTCATTGTCCAGCGCCCAGAACCAATCGTCAAATGCCACTGTGTAAGTAGTATCATCAACCGGCAAGTCCATAGAATACGTAAAATTGAATGCGTTGCCATAAGGAGTACCTGTAGCTACATCAAGTATGTCTGATGCCTGTCCGGTGTAGGTGCCATTGATTTGCGGTGTGATTCTCCACACTCTCGACGCTGGCCCATCGCCCAACGAATACGTAAAGCGCTCGTCTAACACCAGCACGTTACCGTCTTTGGTGCCGCTAATATCCACCGTAAAACGCTGAACCACTTCGCCCGAGCGGTTTTGCACAATCCCCCAGGCTTTCACCTCTCCGGTAAAAAACTGCTCCAGGGAAAACTCAGGTGTTTGTTGCTTGTATGTATCGCCCTCAATTGAAACGCTACACCCCGCCATGCCAACACACAACAATAACCCCAATAAGTAACGCATTACCTGATTGCTCCTGCTAATAATTTATCGCGAAATTCGGGCTCGCTGGTTTGTTCGCCCAGCCAGATACCAAAAAAATGTTTGGCGAATCCTGTATCGGTCACATCGCCAGCCAATTGACCATTGTAGAAAAAACGGGCACTGCCGTTGGGTAAATAAACCCCGGTCAGCGTATCGCCGCGTTTTACATTGGGGAACACGCTTTCCATCAGTTTTTGCCATTTTTCGAGTTGAGTAGTGGTAACGCCAGACTGCCTGCGCATTTCTTTCACTGACCGCGCCGCAATATCCTTGCCGTCAAAGTCTCTGAGATAAGTTAACGACAATGCATAAGGCGGTTGCGATACCCATTTGCCATCGGGAGCCAGCAATACTGCATCGTAGACATCCCAAAACAACACAGAAAAACGTGCGCTGCCCACTGATTTTGCATCAGGTACGTCTTGCGAAATAAACGCATCGCTCACATTATCGCTCCTGGCCATGGTTGGTGGCGTCCAACACATTAGAGTTAATAAGCATTCGGCAGTCATACACCGCAAGCTTAAATTTACTGAGAGAGGTTGTGATTTCACTTTGCACGCAGTTAATTTTACACTATGCACCTTATACCCAGGCTGAGAGTAAATTGATCACTCAGTTTGAAACACAACGCTAAACGTCGATAAGGGCGGTGAAGTAAGCCACAATGACTATCGCTCAACATCTTAATATTGCGCTTCCGTCGCCCGTGCAGCGTTTTAAGCCAGACTGGCCGGGCGCCGAAAAAGTGAATATCTACATTAAACGAGATGATCTCATTCACCCTGTTGTGTCGGGTAATAAATGGCGGAAATTGAGTGGGCTGTTTGCGCATGCCGATACCCTTCCACGAGAAATTATTAGCTTTGGAGGCGGATTTTCGAACCACCTGCATGCTTTAGGTTATTGCTGCGCACAACTGAATATTCCCTTTACAGCAATGGTGCGCGGCGATTATTCGCTGCATCCCACCCCTATGCTTCAGGATTTGGCGAGCTGGGGAGTAACAATCAGGTATATCACCAAACTGGAATACCATCGTCGCCATGACCCTGCTTATTTAACGTCTTTACAAAACTTGTACCCCTTAGCCACTATTGTGCCCGAGGGCGGAAGCCAGCAACTGGCATTAGCAGGGGTGCAACAAACGTTACTCGAATCCCAGCAAACGTTCGACGTGGTGATGAGCCCGGTAGCCAGCGGTGCTACACTGGCAGGGTTAATTACCGCATTAACACCAAAACAACACGCTCTGGGTATTGCAGTTCTGAAAGGGGTTGGTTATCTTGAGTCACTGGTTGAGCAATTTTTGCCCGAAGGTTGCTGTAGTAACTGGCAGATCGAACACGCATTCCACCACGGTGGTTACGCTAAGTCGGGAAGCGAGCTCACCGCGTTCATCAATACCGCCTGGGAACGCTATCAGCTTCCCCTTGAACCCGTATACAGCGGTAAGGTGTTTTTTGCGCTAAAAGTACTTCTTGCACAGAATAAGTTTGCCGAAGGAACAAACCTTCTGATCGTGCACACGGGGGGGCTCCAAGGCGCGCGAAAGGACGCGTGAACACTTGTGAATAAAGGCAGCAAAGTGATCTGAAAACCCAGGTATTCCGTTACATAACCAAGCACATAAGTACCCTATTAACCACGTCAGGAATCCAATATGAGCGATGTCCATACCGGCTTTTCCCGCCCCAGTCAGCTGCTGATTGACCGCGCGTTAGTGCTGTGTAAGGTGCTGCTGGGTATGGAAAATTCGTTCTACCCTTTCGCTGCTATTTATGAAAATGGCCGGATTGGATGCTTGTTCTCCGACGACTATGGTTTAGAAAACCCGAGCGAAATGCAGTTAATGGAACATCTGCAATGGCGTATCATCGATAATATAACCGACAGCGACGCGTATGCTACCCTCGTTTACGCCGCACAAATAGAAATCAACGACAAACAGGCACAAGATGCTATTGTTATAACGTTGTGTGAACCCAATAAACCTGAACGCTCGGTGGTATATCCCTATTACAGGAGCAACCAACGCATTATTCTGGCGCCTCCTTTAATCGAAAAATAACTGTCACAAATAGCGGTTAGTTTTATCACCACAGACACACGACTTTGCTTGCCAATTTTCGGGTGTCTGTTAGCATTCACCCCAAACTTACCTCCAAGATAGAAGGGATAAAAATATGTCTCGTGTTTTGATTATTGGTGCCGGTGGCGTCGCGACAGTAACCATAAAAAAATGTGCCCGATTACCAGAGTATTTCGATGAAATTTACCTGGCCAGCCGCACCGTTTCAAAATGTGAAGCGCTGCAAAAAGAAGTGGGTGCAGACCGCGTAAAAGGCGTGTTTGCTGTAGATGCAGACGATGCAAAAGCGGTTGAAGCTTTAATTAATCAGGTTAAACCAGACCTGGTGGTTAACCTGGCCCTGCCGTATCAGGACCTGCCCATTATGGACGCATGTCTGGCAACCAAAACAGACTATCTGGATACCGCGAATTACGAGCCAAAAGACGAAGCCAAATTTGAATACAGCTGGCAATGGGCATACCAGGACAAGTTTAAAGAAGCAGGCATTATGGCGCTGCTGGGCAGTGGTTTCGATCCGGGTGTAACCAACGTATACACCGCCTATGCTGCCAAGCACTACTTCGACGAGATCCACTACCTGGATATCGTTGATTGTAACGGCGGCGACCACGGCCAGGCGTTTGCAACCAACTTCAACCCTGAAATCAACATTCGTGAAATAACCCAGCGCGGCCGCTTCTGGGAAGATGGCGAATGGAAAGAAACCGATCCGCTGAGCGTACGTGAAGATCTGGATTACCAGAATATCGGTGTGCGTGCGTCATACCTGATGTTCCACGAAGAGCTGGAATCCATTGTTAAGCATTTCCCTACCCTGAAACGCGCGCGTTTCTGGATGACCTTTGGCGACGCTTACCTGAACCACCTTCGCGTACTGGAAGGCATTGGCATGACCAGTATTCAGCCGGTAGAGTTCCAGGGCCAGAAAATCGTTCCGCTTGAGTTCCTGAAAGCCGTATTACCTAACCCGGGCTCTCTGGCGGAAGGCTACACAGGCATGACCTGTATCGGTACATACATTACCGGCGTGAAAGACGGCAAAGAAAAGACTATCTTTATTTACAACAACTGTGACCACGCAGTATGTAATGAAGAAGTAGGCGCACAAGCAGTGTCTTACACCACCGGTGTGCCGGCAATGATTGGCGCGATGATGATGTTACAGGGCAAGTGGCACAAGCCTGGCGTATGGAACATGGAGCAATTCGATCCGGATCCATTCATGGATGAATTGAACAAGCATGGCTTGCCATGGCATGTGATTGAGTGTGACGCCAGCCCGTTTGCCAAATAATCCGGGAGAGCAGCTTTGACTGATTTAACCCAGCGTACCGAGATCCCTTCGCCCTGCTACGTGCTGGAAGAAGCTAAATTGGTGCGCAACCTCGAGCTGATGAAACGCGTACAGGATGAGTCCGGTGCGCGCATCATTCTGGCGCTAAAAGGCTTCTCCATGTGGTCCAGTTTCGACATTATTAAACCCTATCTGCACGGTGCTACTGCCAGTTCAGTTTGGGAAGCGAAACTGGCCAGTGAAATGGGCAAAGAAGTACATGCCTTTTCACCTGCCTATAAACCGCAGGACATGGTGGAACTGGCCAAGCTTGTTAACCATATCTCGTTTAACAGTTTAGGACAGTGGCAACGCTACAAAAACCAATTGCCAGGGGTGTCTCAGGGCTTACGCGTAAACCCTGAACATCAGGAAGCAGAAACACCGCTGTACGACCCTGCTGCGCCGGGCTCCCGCCTGGGTATTCGCGCAGTGGAGCTTGAAGGGGTGGATCTCACTGGCATTGAAGGCTTTCACTGTCACAACCTGTGCGAGTGTGATTCGTTTGCTACCGAGCGCACGCTCAAAGCACTGGAAGTGCGCTTTGGTAAGTGGTTCGGGCAACTCAAGTGGTTAAATCTGGGCGGCGGCCATTTAATGACCCGCGCAGGTTATAATGTTGACCATCTGATCAACACACTGAAAGACTTTAAGGCCCGATACCCAAACCTGGACGTTATTTTAGAGCCTGGTTCGGCGGTAGCCTGGCAAACCGGACCGCTGATTGCCGAAGTGGTAGACATTGTTGAAAACGAAGGCAAGATTGCGATTCTGGACATTTCTGCCACAGCGCACATGCCAGACGTACTGGAAATGCCTTATCGTCCGGCAATTTTAAATTCGGCATTGCCCGGAGAAAAAGCCTTTGATTACAAACTGGGTGGTAATTCCTGCCTGGCCGGTGATGTGATTGACGTTTATAGCTTCGACAAACCATTGAACATTGGCGACCGTCTGCAATTTGAAGACATGATGCATTACACCATGGTGAAAACGACCTTCTTCAATGGTGTGGAACATCCGTCTATTGGTATTTTGCGCAGCGACAACACCTTTGAGCTGGTTCGTCAGTTCGACTACAGCGACTTTAAAGGCAAATTGTCTTAAGTATTTTCAATGGGCAGCAACAGGCTGCCCATTTTTTTACAAGATCCCTCTGCCCCGCTTGATTCCGCTCTCCCCAATTCTGCCTTCGGCCAGCACTTCATCGTTTAACTTAATGGTGAACGGCGCGTTTGTTTTGCCCACAATACTGTACTGAAAACCGTAAATATGGTCTTCGTGAAGGTGCAAGGTGGTACTTCTTACTGGCGAAACCAACTCGTAAATGCCGTCATCGATGTGCTCATCTATTACATCCACCAGCCAGTTTCCGCGTTCAATATCAATTGATAGCTGCTTTTCGCGCATGAAAAACTCTCCCTGGGTGTTACCCGAATATCGATATGACCTGATAAGAAACGCTGAACTGAAATTAAACCAACGCACATACGCTAGTTTGAATGTTCAGCACAGTAGACGATTGCAGGGCGATTTATTATTGGCTCGCGTGTTACTCACGTTTTAATTAACACGCGTTGTTTGAAATTATTCTAGGTCCAATCCGGCCTGGTACAAAGCGTTTTTCTTTAGCTGATAATGATCTGCAACAATAGCAGCCGCTTTTTTTAGCGGAAGGTCAGCCTTCAGGCGTTTTAGCAATGACATGGCTTCAGCCGAAATAGCATTTTGATCAATTTGCACGCCGTCTATCATAAGTACAAACTCGCCTTTTTGATGCACGGCATCCGCCTCCAGCCAGTCGATAACCGTTTGCGCATTGCCACTGATATAACGTTCGAATGTTTTGGTGAGTTCTTTTGCCAGTACGATATGGCGCGCATCGCCCAAAACGGCCTGCACGTCTTTAAGGGTATCCAGTACCCGGCGAGGTGCTTCGTAAAACACCGTGGTATGAGAGCGGGAAGTCAGTGCTTCCAGCGCCGTTTGGCGTGCCACGGTTTTAGCAGGTAAAAAACCTTCAAAAATAAATTTATCGGTGGCCAGCCCCGAAGCGCTAAGGGCAGTAATTGCCGCACAAGGACCAGGCAGCGCAATCACATCAATACCCTGCTCTCTGCAGCGACTCACCAGCTTATACCCGGGATCGCTGATTAGCGGTGTACCTGCGTCACTGATCAACGCCACCGTTTCGCCGTTAAGCAACTTTTGACACAACATCTGGCTGCGACTGTCTTCATTGTGGTCGTGCAATGACAGGGTTTTGGCCTGAATACTGAAGTGCTGCAACAACTTTGCGCTGTGCCGGGTATCTTCGGCAGCAATCCAGGCAACCGACGATAACACGTCGATGGCACGCTGGGTGATGTCCTGAAGATTGCCAATGGGGGTAGGCACAATGTAAAGAGGGGCTGAACTCATGGGTGTAATCCGCGCGGTAAATTGCGCGTAATATACCCTGATGCGCGGCAGGTTAAAACCTACTACTGAGTTTTAGCCTGAATTGAACCGTGAATTGAGCCATGAATTACGCTGTAAATTACCCTGATCCTAAGTCCGTATTTGCCAATAGTGCTTAGATTTTATCGGCGAGTCAGTTACACTGGCAGTATTGCAATCCGCCGCGCGCCGCCGGGCAGATTCTTCATTGAACATTTGCAGGATGATTATGGTTCGATTGAGCACTTCGATACTGTTTGTAACCAGCACACTACTTATTCTGAGTGGTTGCGGGTCAACCCCGGTTACTCGTACGCTCCCCTCGCGCGTAGCGCCGGTAGAAACGCCAGCGAGTGAGGACGTATCAGAACAATTAAGTCCGGAAGCCTTAATTATTCTGGCCGAACAACACTGGCAAACAGATAGCGCCAACACCCAGGCTCAGGATTATCTTATTCAGGCGGCAGAGTTGTGGCAAACGGCTGGTGAATCCCTAAAAGCCCAACAAATCGTCTACTCACTGCGCAACACATCGCTGCCAGCCAATCTGCAGGCTCGTTACAACCTGTTATTAGCGCATCAGTACGCTGACGACCCCAAAGTAAGTAGCGAGCAAATTCTGGCGTTATTGTCTGGATCGTTATCCGATGCGCACTTACGGCAGCAACAATTTGCCATAAAAGCCAATCAGTATGCGCGGCTGGGCCAGTGGTTACAGGCAACTGACGCCTTATTGCAAAGCACCGACATCACCCCTGACATTGTTAACCATGCCTGGAACTGGGTAAACCGAGCCTCTGTAAAAGACGAAGCCAGTGTTGCCAGATTAAAGGCCGTAACGCCGTTTGTGTCACTTAAACAACTGGTACGGGAACATGGCTTTGATCAAGCCAATCTGATTCAGCAACTCATCAATTTCAGACAAGTCTACCGTGGCCATCCATTAGTGACTTACTGGCCAGAATCGTTAACCAAAGTAACCGACCTTGAGCCGGTAAGGCGCGACAACGTAGCCGTATTTTTGCCATTGAGTGGACGCTTGCAAGCAACCGGCATGGCCATAAAGGAAGGCATTCTGGCCGCCTACTTTAACGATCAGAGTGCACAGCGCGCAAATCAAATTCCCCTGTTACAGTTTGTAGATACCAATAGTACAACCCCAGAACAACTGGCAGCGATTGCCGCCGAAGCAGACTGGGTAATTGGGCCGCTATTAAAAGAAAACGTGGATGCGCTGCTGCCGCTGCTCTCGCCTAAAGTAAAAATGCTGGCACTGAATCGCCCTGACGCTCCCCTTTCGCCTTTGGCGCAGGCATCGGAAGAACTGCTGCCTTCATCATTTGGGGTGCAAATTTTTTATGCACTGGCACCGGAAGATGAGGCTCGTCAGCTGGCCAACGAGGTTTTCGAGAAAGGCAAATCGGCTCCTATTCTGGTTGCCTCTGAACAATCCCTGCATCAACGAATGCAGGAAGCCTTCATTGATCAATGGGCAAAGCTCACGGCTGGGTTGGCCAGTCATCAGCACAGTGCACCTACGCTGGTAACCTACACCGACAACGCGGGCCTGCGCGACGGTATTCAGGAAGCACTGGATGTAGCCCAAAGCAAAGAACGCATCAAAGAAATTCAGGGCTTTGTAGACGATGAACTGTACAATTTGCCCAGAAACCGGTTAGACATTGATGCTATCGTGGTTTTCGCCTCGCCAGAGCAAACCGAACTACTGAACCCGGTTATCGAAGCCAGCATAAGCCCATTTAATGGTGAATCTGTGCCCGTTTTTGCCACCTCGCGATCGGTGGATTACAGCAAATCACGCAATCAGTGGCGCGACTTACAAAACCTGCATTTCTTAGATATGCCATGGGTGTTGCCAACCAACCCCAACAAACAACTCGAGGCGCTTACCAAGGAGCTTTGGCCACAGCGCCCAACCAGCTTACAACGCCTGTTTGCCTTTGGTGTGGATGCTTACAATATCATTCCATTGTTGGGTCAAATGGTGTGGCTACCACAACTGGAATACCAGGGCCTTACCGGCACACTTAAAATAAATGGTCAACGTGAAGTGGTGCGAAAACTGCCTGAAGCCGTGGTTAACCAGGAAGCCATTCAACTGGTTGGTACCCAATGAAAACAGCCCGGCTGATTGGATTTGCTCAGGAATCACAGGCCTGTAAATACCTTCAGCAGCAAGGGCTCACACTGGTTGCACAAAACGTTTGTTACCGCGGCGGAGAGTTAGATCTCATCATGCGAGACAACCAGACCTGGGTATGCGTAGAAGTAAAATTTCGCCGCAAAAGCCATTACGGCAGCGCCGCAGAGACTATCAGCGCAGCAAAAATCCGCAGAATGGGTGCTGCCTTTCAACGTTATTTAAGTGATAATGGTGTAAATCCGGCCATGGCGCCTATGCGTCTGGACGCTCTTGTAATCGACAATAAAGAAGTGAACTGGATAAAGAACATTGGTGTCTGATGCATTAATGTGCCTGTTGTATTTCACTTGAACCTTTGCAAATCAATGATTGAAAATATAAAAGCTAATTTTACAGAAAGTATCCAAACCAAAATTGCAGCATCTGAAATGTTACCGGCTGCCATTGAAAAAGCTGCCAATATGATGGTAGATGCCCTGATCCACGGCCACAAAATCCTCAGTTGTGGAAACGGTGGCTCAGCAGGTGATGCCCAGCATTTTTCATCTGAAATGCTCAATCGGTTTGAACGTGATCGCCCAAGCTTACCGGCTATCGCACTGTCTACCGACACCTCTACTATCACCTCTATTTCGAACGATTACAGCTACGATGAGATTTTCTCTAAGCAAGTAAGAGCGTTAGGACAACCCGGTGACATCCTGCTGGCTATTTCTACCAGTGGTAACAGCCGAAATGTGATTAACGCCATGGAAGCTGCGTTATCCCGCGATATGACTATTGTGGCGCTAACCGGCAAAGATGGCGGTGAAATGGCAGGCTTTTTAAGTGAACACGACGTGGAAATTCGCGTCCCCTCTAACCGAACCGCGCGCATACAGGAAGTGCACCTTCTTGCGATTCACTGTTTATGCGAGTGTATTGATAACAGTTTATTCCCGGCCCATGATTTCGACGATATGTAATTGGCGACAAGCCAAACGCTTACTGTTAGCGTTTGGTTCAGTGTTACTGCTTGGCCAGTTGAACGGCTGCGCCGTTGTAGCTGTCGGTGCAGTGAGTGCAACGGCAGTATCAGTGTCGGTTGACCGGCGTACTGCTGGTACCCAATTGGACGATATGAACGCCGAGAGCAAAGCATCGCGACTCATTGGCGATAACGACAATTTGCGGGAAAATGGCAATGTGGAAGTTACGGTATACAATCGCGTTGCCCTGTTAACGGGTCAGGCGCCCAGTCAGGAAGCGATTGCACAGGCAGAAGCACTGATTAAAAGCATCGGCTACATTCAGAAAATCCACAATCAAATTCGCGTGGGTAAGCCTATTGCGCCATCAACAGTGATATACGACCGCTGGCTGGCCACCAAGATTCGCACAAAAATTCTGGCATCAGATCAGGTGCCCACCTCGCAGGTGAGTATTATCGTTGAAGACTCGGAAGTATTTTTAATGGGTTTGGTCACCAATCAGGAAGCCACTGCCGCGGTGGAAATCGCCCGCCACGTAGACGGTGTAGCCAGGGTTATTAGAGCATTCGAGATTTATCAGTGAGTTGCCGATAGTTTCTACGCCTCTGTTCTCAAAGAGCCTGCGCCCTGCAGGCTTATTTGTTTTTGAATTCCTTTCTAAACAACAACGCATCCCAACCCTCATAACAAGAAACACAAGACACCTAATACTTTGGTGGTATCACCGGTTAAGTCTGATTCGGTTCGTTATACTCACTCAGCGCGCTAAACGCTTGCTTTCCAGCTTGTTTTCGGTTTTATGCAAACAACTTGAGGGCGAGTAGCAATGTCTGCTTTGTCGACAATCCATCGATTAGCGGGTTGACTAAACCCCTAACGAACACTATATTGTCGACATTCCTCTGAATAACAGTGAATTCGTGTGAGTATAGCGGTGATTACAGAACAAGCAGTAACCAGTGCCGACAAGACATTCTTCCAGCTTCGCAGCGATATTGTGGAAGGTGTCATTTCATCTGGTAGCAAGTTAAGTGAAACCGAACTGTCGACAAAGTACCAGGTTAGCCGCGCGGTGATCCGGGAGGCCATTAACCGCCTGGAAGCCTGTCATCTGGTTGAGCGTCGTGCGAATGTGGGCGCGCGCGTGGTGTCGTTAACGCCAGCGGGCCTGATTCAACTCTATCAGGTGCGCGAAGCGCTGGAAGGCATGGCCGCCAGACTTGCCGCAAAAAATATGTCAGACGATGAAATCGCTGACCTCACCTCATTGTTAGACAACCATTTTCAGACCGTAAAAGACGGCAACAGCTATTACCAGGAAGCCGGCGATTTGGATTTCCACTATCGCATTATTCTTGGCAGTAAAAATCAGCACCTTATTGAAGTACTGATCAACGGTATTTACCACCTGATACGCATGTACCGGGTACAACTGGGCATGGCGGGACCAAGGGTTACCACCGCTTTCGACGAACACAAACATGTGGTACAGGCCATTGCCAACCGCGATGAAGAGCTGGCTGAAATACTCATGCGCCGCCACATTTTGTATTCAAAAAACAACATTGAACGCAAGTTGCTTCAATCCTAAAGACAGGAGAACTCTTAATGAGCGCAGGCAAAAAATTCCGACAAGCTCTGGCAGATAACAAGCCTTTGCAAATCGTAGGTACCATCAACGCCTACAGTGCCATGATGGCAAAACGCATTGGTCATCAGGCCATCTACCTGTCTGGCGGCGGTGTTGCCAACGCCTCTTACGGTTTACCTGATTTGGGCATGACATCATTGAACGACGTAATTGCCGACGTTCAGCGCATTACCTCTGCGTGTGATTTGCCACTGTTAGTGGACATCGATACCGGCTGGGGTGGCGCATTTAACATTGCCAAAACCATTAAAGACATGGAAAAGGCCGGTGCTGCAGCAGTACACATGGAAGACCAGGTTGCCCAGAAGCGTTGTGGTCACCGCCCTAACAAAGAAATCGTGTCTACCGAAGAGATGGTTGATCGCATCAAGGCCGCGGTTGACGCGCGCACCGATCCTGATTTCTTCATTATGGCCCGCACCGATGCATTTGCTCAGGAAGGTCTGGAAAAGGCCATTGAACGCGCCAAAGCCTATGTCGCAGCAGGTGCAGACGGCATTTTCGCCGAAGCGGTGAAAACCGAAGAGCACTACCGCGCATTTGCAGACGCACTGGACGTACCCATTCTGGCCAACATCACTGAATTCGGTCAAACCGAGCTGTGGAACAAAGAGCAACTGGGTGAATGGGGTGCCGCTATGGTGCTGTATCCGCTGAGTGCGTTCCGCGCCATGAACAAAGCAGCGGAAATGGTGTATCAGTCTATTCTTAACAACGGCGACCAAAAAGCGGTTGTCGACATGATGCAAACGCGCATGGAGCTTTATGATTATCTGGGCTACCACGATTACGAGCAAAAACTCGACGCACTGTTTGCTGAAGGCAAGAACAAGTAATTACCACAGCCAGCATTGCCCAATTAAGGCTAAGAATGACCTTAGTGCTGGCTGATACAACTGTACCCTACAAAAAAATTAACGAGGAGATAAACAATGGCTAAAGCTCTAAGTGGCGCAGGTTTGCGTGGACAGGTTGCCGGTAAAACCGCCCTTTCAACGGTAGGTGTTTCGGGCTCAGGCCTGACTTACCGTGGTTACGACGTAAAGGATCTCGCCAACAATTGCCAGTTCGAAGAAGTTGCCTACCTCATTTTAAAAGGCAAGCTGCCTAACCAACAGGAACTCGACGCATACAAAGCCAAGCTGAAAGGCATGCGTGGCTTACCCCAGGCTCTGAAAGACGTACTGGAACGCATTCCGGCTAATGCTCACCCAATGGACGTACTGCGCACCGGTTGTTCGATGCTGGGCAACCTGGAAATGGAGAACGACTTCAGCGAGCAGGACGCCGTTACCGACCGCATGCTGGCTTGTTTCCCAAGTATTATTTGCTACTGGTACCGCTTTACTCACGACGGCGTGAAAGTAGACGTTGAAACCGACGATGACTCTATTGGCGCACACTTCCTGCACTTATTGCACGGCGAAAAGCCTAACGAATTGCACGAGCAGGTTATGCACGTATCGTTAATTCTGTATGCAGAGCACGAATTTAATGCCTCAACGTTCACAGCACGCGTATGTGCTTCAACGCTTTCTGATATGCACTCGTGTATCACAGGTGCGATTGGCTCTCTGCGCGGCCCACTGCATGGCGGTGCGAACGAAGCGGCGATGGAAATGATTGAAGGCTTTACCTCGGCCGATCACGCTGAAGAAGAAATGATGGGTAAACTGGCGCGCAAAGAAAAAATCATGGGCTTTGGTCACGCGATTTACTCAGAATCCGATCCGCGTAACGAGATCATCAAAGGCTGGTCTGAAAAACTGGCAAAAGACGTGGGCGACGAAGTGCTTTACCCGGTTTCTGTGCGTTGCGAAGAAGTTATGTGGCGCGAGAAGAGACTGTTCTGTAATGCCGACTTTTTCCATGCATCGGCC
>NZ_JBLBUE010000089.1:0-14460 GCF_047290655.1 Alteromonas sp. AMM-1
GGGGGCGGCAGCATCTGGGAATAAGTGATTGCGCACTTTTGAATAAACGCCGTCAGCACCCACTACCAGATCATATTGTTTGGTGGTGCCATCAGTGAAAGTGACTTCTACACTGTCACCCAGATCATTAATAGTTTCAAACGTGATACCTAAGCGCACATTGGTGCTGGTGCTGCGGGTTTTATTGGCCAGGATTTTTGCCAGTGCCGGGCGCATAATTGCACCACCACCGGGTAGTCCTTCGCCTAATGGTGGCGCAGGAATATGTGCCAGATGCACGCCATGCGGCGCAAACACATCCAGCCCACCATGACCGCTACCGGCCTGCAGGTATTCGTCCATGATGCCCAGTTGCTTGAAAGCACGCATAGTCGCGCCGCCAATGCTGATCCCGGCACCATCGGTACGCCAGTTTGGATCGATTTCAACTAAATCCACCTCAACACCGGCTTTGCTTAACTCGATGGCCGCAGACATGCCTGAAAAGCCACCACCAATTATCAGAACATTGTTAATACAGTTGCTCATTTTCCTAGTCCTCCAGAGTGATCCATAAATAGCCGTCGGCTTCGCAGATCACGGGTATCGGTCGCAAAGACTCACCTTTGCAAGGACCGGAAGTACATAGTCCAGACCGAATGTTAAACAGTGCGCCATGTGCAGCGCATACGATGTTGTCACCTGCAGCATCCAGGTATTCGTCTTTTTTCCATGGCAGGCTGGTGTCGCCATAGTGCGGACATACATCGGCATAGGCGTAGTAGTAACGGTCTTGCCTGACCACGAAAATGGTGTCAAAGCCATGCCGCTCGGGGTCAAACCCTTGGGCACAGAAATCGGGAATATCGTCTTCGCGACACAGCCTGACACGCTTGCTCATTACGCCCCCGCTTTAGGCGGTGGCGGACCCATTGGCGCCCATTTTTCGCGATATTGCAGCAGGAACACCTGGGAATTGTCAGCGCCAGGCATGGCTTCCCGGGCAGCCCATTGCTCGTCGTGCAAGTCCATGTCTGCATCGAATTCCATGTTGCAGCCAAACGGGCTCTTGAAGTACCAGAACCAGTTTGAACCAAAGATATGGCGGCCCGGGCCCCAGAAGCTTTGATAACCTTTATTCACCATGTTGGTACCCGCTGTCACAACGTCAGTAGGCCCGCCCATATGGAAGGTAAAATGCTCAATGCCTTTCATATGCGGTGGGGTTTGAATAAAGAACACGGTATGGTGATCCTGAGTACCAGCCGGGCGCATAAATGGGCCCACATGGGTGAAGCGATCGGTAGTGACAAATCCAAGACGGTCGCGGTAGAACGCTTCCTGTTTAGGCGCGTCCGGCACAAAGTACACCACGTGTGACAAGGTACGTGGTTTAGGCGAGTCTTCTTTAGATACCGCTATCTGGTTTACGCCGCGTTGCGCGGGTGCCCCCGGTGCATTAATGGTTTCCGCTGGCATATCCAGCACCTGACGCACCGTTACCTGAAAGCCCAGCACAAAGCCATGATCGTCTTTGGATTCAATGCTGCCATCGTCGAACCGGGTGACGTCACGGTCTTTTTCCAACTCTGTGGCAATCGCATCCACAGTGTCCTGATCCGCTACACCGTACACGGTTTTGCGCAGCATAGTGCCGGTTTCCATGGCCGCAGGTAATGCATCATCGTGCTTGCTGCGGATTTCAATGCCGGTGCCATCCAGGGCAACAAAACGGTGTTCACCGCTGGCAGTTAAACCGTAATCGCTGGCAAACTGGCGGCAGGCATCGACGTCATCCACGCCAAATACCAGTAAATCGGGTCCAATAATATTCATGGTGTTCTCCGGTGTGTTACGCGCCAGCTTATGCAGTGCGCGCATTGAAGTTTTCTGCTACCCAGTCCGCAATGTACTGGCCGGCATTGATACTGTTATCAAAGCTTGAGTGCTGCACGCCGCCCTCGCGTTGAGTGAAAATCTTTAATTCACGTTTTGGGCTGTTAACTAACTGGTCGTAAGTGCGCTGTGCCCATTTCAGTGGAATTTGCGAGTCTTTTTCGCCATGGGTAACCAAAAACGGCACTTTGATTTTTTCGATCTGTCCGTCCAGGTGCACGTTCTCGGCAATCTGCATAAACTCGTCGATGTCTTTTGCTCCCCACACCCAGCAAACGTGCTGCCAGTAGTGCGGTACCGGGAAGTCGCCTTCTTTTTCCAGACGGCGTTTTTGTACGTCACGCCAGTCGTGGTTGGCACCCCATACCACACCCAGTGCGATACGCGGCTCGTTGGCTACTGCGCGCGGGCAGTAGTAGCCACCCAGTGACACGCCTTCCATACCAATGCGGCTGTTATCCACTTCCGGATGTTGCTCCAGCCAGTCGACCACTTTTGACGCCCAGTGTTCACTGTCGTAGCGAGCAGTAAAGTTCTGTAAACGCAAGGCTTCACCGGTACCAGGCTGATCAACGATGAGCGATGACACACCGCGCTTAGCCAGCCACTCAGGCAATCCCACGCGGTACTTCATTTCTTTAGTAGAATCCAGGCCGTTTACCTGAATGAGAATGGGTGCTGGGCCTTCTACCCCTTCGGCTTTCACATACAACGCCGACAGGTGCTTGCCTTCATAGGGGATCTCAACGCGCTGGCAGTTTTCTTTGCCCAGCGCCACACTCTTTTGGAATAATTCCAGTGAGCGTTTATACAGATCCAAACGCCCTGGCGCATTGTGACCTTGCAAACGCTCACAGGTGATCAGATAGCTTGATGCACGCTTGTACTTTTCGCCGGCAGACAGTAAACGTCCGCGTTCGATATCTTCTTCTGCCAGGCCACACAGCTTGTCAGCCATGTTTGCCCAGGTATTGCGAAATGCCTGGGTACCCTCTTTGTCGGGTTGTTTAGCGGCCTCTTGTAAAGGCGCGCACATTTCTTCGATTTCGCCGATCCGTGCGCCCATTTCTATGGCTAAATCAACTGACAGGTTCCACACGTAATTGGTTGGAAAATACTTAAACATTGTTTGTCCTCATGGGTTCATCCCTCTCTTACACCGGAGGGATTCATGATTAGTTTGTTACTTTGGGTACAAAGGCGACTGCCCGCACGAAGCCAGCAGAAGCATGTTTGATTTTGTAAGGGAAACAAGAAACCCAGAAGCCCGTTGTGGGCAAGGCTTCCAGGTTGGAAAGCTTCTCCATCTGGCCGTAACCAATATCCCGGCCGGCCTTGTGGCCTTCCCAGATAATTGAGGCATCGCCCGACTCGGCAAAGCGCTCACGGGTAAACTTGAAAGGCGCATCCCAACTCCAGGCATCTGTGCCTACCACTTTTACACCGCGCTCCAGCAGGTACATGGTGGCATCGCGACCCATTCCTACACCGGCTTCCAAATAACCAGGCTGTCCAAATAACGCACCAGCACGGGTATTCACTACTACAATATCCAGCGGTTGAAGCACGTGACCGATTCGGGCCAGCTCAGCATCTACTTCATCAGCAGTAACTACATGACCATCAGGCAGATTGCGAAAATCCAGCTTAACACCAGCCTGAAAACACCATTCAAGCGGCAATTCATCAATGCCGTAGGCAGGCTTACCGCCATCGGTAGTGGAGGCGTAATGCCAGGGCGCATCCATATGCGTGCCGCTGTGAGTGGTTATTTGTAACCGCTCCGCCGCCCAGGATTCATTGCCGGGTAACTGGTCTAGGGTAAGCCCCGGGAACATGGCTTCCATCTCTGGCCAGCCCTGCTGATGATCCATGTAGTCAATTTTGGGCAACAATGGCGGAGGATCGGTGTTGGGGTTGTTGTCGAGGGTGACCGACAAATCAATTAAGGTAAATTGAGCAGGATTAAACATGTTGATTCTCCACAACCACGTGCTGGCGAATTTCACCAAACAGACTATTACCGGCGTCATCCGTCGCTTTTAGCGTGACGACTTCGCCGTGTTGTAAAAACAGGGTGCTGGGTGCACCGTTGGCAATCATTTCTTTTGCGCGAAGCTCGGCAATACAAGCCTGCCCCACAGACGGATCTTCATTTGACACCGTGCCCGACCCTACAACCGTGCCGGGGTGTAACGAACGGGTAAGCGCAGCGTGCGCAATTAATTCGTCAAAACCAAAATGCATTTCTGCCCCATGAGGCGTACCGAATTTTTTGCCGTCACGGTGAATAACCATGTTCAGGTGAACCCGGGCGTTCTGCCAGTGGCAGCCAAGCTCATCCGGTGTAACTGCAATGGGAGCAAAGGCAGTGGCCCCTTTGGCCTGCACAAAGCCGAATCCGGTTTTCATTTCACGTGGCGCCAGCGCCCGGTAACTGATGTCATTGAGCATCACAACCAGGCGAATTGCCTGCAGAGCCTGCTGCGGGGTACTCCCCATAGGCACGCGGTCGGTGATCACGGCAAACTCGCCTTCAAAATCAGCGCCGTGTGCCGCACTGGCAACCACTATGTCATCTTTAGGGCCGCTGAAATTGTCGCCAGCGCCCTGATACATCAGCGGGTACTTGTCGGCATCCTCAATGGGGTCAAGATGAAAGGCCTTTTGCATCAGATGCCCGTGATTCATAAAGCACGAGCCATCCAGCCATTGCCATGCACGTGGCAGCGGTGCATCCAGGGTCAACTCACCCAGCGACTGCGTATTTTCCAGCGTGCCGGCATTCAATGCGTCATACCGCACCTGCAGTTCAGGCGCGCATCTATCCCAATTATTCAGCGCGTCCTGTAGTGTGGCCGCGATGTCGCCAACCGACACCGTAGTGCAGAGATCCCGGGAAACCAGAATGAGTTCGCCATCGGGGTGTGATGTTCTTTTGGTTGCAAATTTCATGACACAGCCTGTTCAATATTCAATTTATAATAAAATTAGAATGCTAGTTATCATAATTGAAATTTAACAATTATGAAACAATTAGTAAAAGCGATGTTAATGCAGTAGAATGAATTGATAAAATTGAAAGTATTGATTACTTCTATCGAATTGGTAAATACATTAACATTCTAATAGCTTTACTCACACCGATAGAAAAAACACCGTAACGTTTCACTGAGGTATTGCTTGTGCGTGTTGAACAGCTTGATCTTAACTTATTGTTGGCACTGGAAATTTTACTTGAGGAACAGAATATTACCCGCTCTGCCGAGCGCCTGCACCTGTCTCAGTCTGCCACCAGTAGCATTT
The DNA here is from genome assembly GCF_047290655.1 of Alteromonas sp. AMM-1. Lineage (NCBI taxonomy): Bacteria > Pseudomonadati > Pseudomonadota > Gammaproteobacteria > Alteromonadales > Alteromonadaceae > Alteromonas > Alteromonas sp. AMM-1. Next base: position 5,182 of record NZ_JBLBUE010000089.1, read on the forward strand.
TAGCCAGATTGCGCAGTTATTTTGAAGATGACTTACTCGTGCAGGTTGGCAGGCAAATGCAACCTACTCCCTATGCGCTGGAGCTGGAGGCGCCGGTAAAACAAATATTAGGCATAGTGCGAGCGTCTATAACCAGTAAACGACAAAATAATCCAGAGCTAAGTCAGCGTCATTTTAGAATCATCGCTTCAGATTATATCACTCAGGTAGTGATCTGCCCTTTACTGGCAAAAATCAATCAACTGGCGCCTGCCGTTACCTTTGAATTTTTAACACCATTCAGCCACGGTGCGGAGCTGCTGGCCAAGGGGGGCGCGGATTTCTTTATTTCTCCTGAAGCCAGAATGATAGACACTTATCCACATGAATTTCTGCTCGAAGACGAGCTGGTATGTATTGGCGATCCGGCGTTTTATCCCGGTCAGGACGCAATAACAGAAGACGCTTTTTTTGCCACCGGTCATGTGTCTGTGGGCTTTGAACGTATTAGTCGCTTTAGTTTTGAAGACTGGTTTAAAGAAAACCTGGGCCATGAACGCAAAATTGAGATCATCAGCAATGACTTTAACACGCTGTGTCTGTCGCTCATTGGCACGCCCCGATTAGCTATGATCCCGGCCAAGTTCGCGGAACAACAATTGAGCCGGTTACCCCTGAAGCAATTCGACATTCCGTTTACCCCGCCCAAATTACTGGAATACGCAGCCTGGCACCCCACTCTGGATGGCGATCCTATGCACCGCTGGCTCAGAGAATTAATTTTTACTTCGCTGAAATCAGCGCAATCCTGATTGTAATAAAAAAAACCGGCGCACGAGGCGCCGGTTTGACTTCACACAATGACACAGAAATTAAAAGAAGTTGTAAGACACCTTCAGACCAAACGTTCTTGGCGCGCCGAATGACCACAGCTGCACGTCTGCTGGGCCCGCTGCGGTGTAGGTGTAATAGCTCACCGGACTTTCGTTTTCGATGTTGCGAACGTACAACATGGCTTCCCAGGTTTCGTCTGACGTGGTGAACTTCAGCGTAGCATCGGTTTGCGTGTACGCATCCTGCTGGCTGTCACGGTCGTTAAACGGTGACAGGAAGTAATCACTCTTATAGCGGGTAAAAATACTGCCTACCAGTGACCCAGCTTCCAGCTCCCAGTAATGGTCGTAAGACAACGTAATGATCCATTCAGGCGCGTTTGAAGGCACATTGCCAGCCAGACTAACCAACTCACCGTCAACTTCACTTACTGCGGTTGTACTACAGCCACCCAGACACTGTACTGGTATTGCACCAGCGAATTCAGTGTACTCTGCATTCAGGTAGTTCAATGACACAGCAAGACTATCCGACTGAGTTAACCAGGTATCATAAGTACCTTCCAGCCCCCAAATACGGGCTTCACCGGCGTTGAATACCTGACCACCTTTGTTGGTATCCAGCAAAATAGCTACCTGCAAATCGGTGTAGTCGTAATAGAATGCAGAACCAGTAATATTGTAATCATCGCGGTCCAGTTTCAGGCCAGACTCAAATGAATACAGTATTTCAGGGTCATAAATTTGGCCAGTACTGTCGAAACCACCCGCTTTATAGCCTTTACTGATCTTACCGTAATAAAGGCTATCAGAATCGGGCTGATAGTTCGCACCCAGCGTCCAGGTAAATTCGCTTTCTTCCGATAACAAGTCACTCACTACTGCACCAGCGGTATCAATAGGACGAATCGTTGGATTTTCGTCAAAGGTTAAACCGCCAGGCAAGTTAGTTTGGGTAGCAGACTTGCGGTCCTTGGTATAACGACCACCCGCCACAACGGTAACCGTATCACTTACCGGTACATCAACCTGACCAAATACTGCGGTAGATTTAGATTCAACATCCGGACGATAGAACGTATTTGCCCAGAAGCCTTGGGGACCATTCGGGTAGGCACCGATGTACACTAACAACGCCGAGTTTACGTCCTGATCTTCCTGGAACTGGAATACCCCACCTTGCCAGAAGAATCGATCTTCGCCGCCACTAAAACGCAGTTCATGGCTGGTTGTTTTGATGTTGGTATTGCGATAGAAAATATAGTTTGGATGCAAGGCTTCATCGGCATCCACAGTACTGTCGCGATAGCCGCCGCGATAGCTGATTGTCATCGCATCCATACGGTAGTCGATTTGCGCACGCAGCGCGTCACCATCGACTTTGTGGAATGCAAATCCAGCCGTTGAAGGTGCAGCGAAGTTCTCACGATCCACACTGGCTAAATTGTTGGTTTTTGAAGGAGTACACAGTACTTCACCATTTACCGTGGCGATTTCTTCCCAACCAGCCGCAACATTACACTGCCCATTTCCGTCGTCAGCCTGACCGGTGACGTTTGCATCAACTGCTGCAAAAAATGGCGCTTGCTGCTCTAATGAATTTGTTTCAAAAGCAAAATATGCTGAGAGGTTATCTGATGGCTCCAGTTGCAAACCAATCCGTCCTGCCTGAACATCTTTGTCACCTGATTTTAAGCCAGCGGCTTCATGGGTTCTGAATCCGTCGTGTTGTGAGGAAAATCCGGCTACACGAACTGCTGCCATATCGCCCAGCGGTATATTTAACGCACCGGTAAATTCACGCGAATTGTAGTTGCCTACATCGGCAGAGAAGTCGCCATTGAACTCACCAATTTCGGGCTTATTGGTAATGATATTCACTGCACCGCCTGTGGCATTGCGACCATACAAGGTACCTTGTGGGCCGCGTAATACTTCCACGCGCTGAATATCAAACATGGCCGCGTTCATTACACGAGGACGGTTTATATATTCACCATCAATACTGATAGTGAGTGACTGGTCGGCTGCTTCATCGTTACTTTCGGTACTGATACCGCGCAGAGAAACCCGCGTGGAAATGGAGTCATTCGCGGTAACAAAGTCTGGTGCAACGCGGCTTAATGACTGAATATCGCTTACCCCGGCATTTTCCAGTAATTCGGCACTCACCACGTTCATCGAAATTGGAACGTCAGAGGCAGACTGAACGCGGTTTTGCGCGGTCACTTCAATCACTTCTAATTCTTGCTTGGAACCTGACTGCTCGGCTTCCTGTGCATAGGCACCGGCCGACAGTGCCATTAGCACTGCTGTAGATAAAATGGCTTTCTTATGATGTGTATTCAACATGAAACACCCTCTTGTGTAGGCATTGGTGTATCAACCTCGATTATATGTGAAGTCCTGTCATTCAGGATCTTGTAACTTCACATCCCTTTCCCAGCCACCCACACATGAATGCGAATGACCATTCATATTTAACCACAAGATAAAATTAGATCAACAACAATTACACAAATAAATAACAATAATTTATGTGCTCACACCAAACATACATAAATAAACCTTATTTATCATTATTTTATAAAATTTGATTTTTTTGTAAATTTCATTACAAATACATATTGTTAATTAGAATTAACAATCTTATTTTTAAAATAAGGGGAGTCATCAGTAAAAGTTATAGGTGGAATTGATTGCGCAAATACGAAAGGGAGGAAATCGGTAGCGCAAATGAAAAAAGCAGGTGCGAACTCATCAGTCGCAACCTGCTTTTGTAAATGATGATAGTGACGCAGCGCTCAAATAATCTGCCAACAGGCTCCTTTTTCGGCACTGCTTACAGCGGCTTCAATAAATCGCATTCCTCGCAGTCCATCAGCAATCCCCGGATAACCACCCTGAGGCTGCTCATCCCGCGCGACGCGGCGAATGTCCTCAATAAACAGTTTGTATAACCCCGCTAAGGATTCGAGAATCCCCTCCGGATGCCCACCTGGTGTTCTGGTTAGATGCAACGCCTGCTCAGAAACCAAACTGACAGCAGTTCGCAAGGATTGCCTTGGTTTGCCCTGTTGCGTAAACCACAAGGTATTGGGCTCTTGCTGATGCCACTCTATGGCCGCTTTGGCACCATAGATACGAATTGCCAACGCATTTTCCTCACCACACGCTATTTGCGAACACACCAGCGTACCCTTGCCGCCACCAGACAACCTGATCAGCATATTGGCATCATCGTCGAGTTGGCGTCCGGTACCGAATGAGGTTAAATCTGCACAAATTTGGTCAATGGTTTCACCGGTCATGAACTCCACCATATTGGCAGCATGTGTACCAATATCGCCAACACAACAACTGATCCCGGATCGCGCAGGATCAGTGCGCCACGACGCCTGTTTATTGGCATCCGGCCCCGATTCCAATGCCGACATGAGCCAGTCCTGGTTGTACTCAACCAACACTTTGCGAATCGCCCCCAGCTCGCCATTGGCGATTTTTTGCTTCGCCTCGTGCACAGCGGGATAGCCGGTATAGGTATGCGCCAACCCGAAAATTACCGGATGCTCTTGAAGCGCTGCTTCAATTGCCTTCGCTTCTGCCAGATTCATTGCCAGTGGCTTTTCGCACATCACATTAATACCCGCATTGATAAAGGCAATGGCTACCTCTGCGTGTAAGTGATTTGGCGTAGCAACAATTACAAAATCAATGCCATCTTCCCGGGCAGCTTCCTGCTTAGCCATTTCGTGAAAGTCGCTGTAGCTGCGCTGTAAATACCAGGCTTTGGCACTGTCGTGCGCCACGGCTTCTCGCGACGACAACGCGCCGGCAACCAGCACCGCCTGACCGTCGAGTTGCGCAGCCATACGGTGCACGGCACCAATAAATGCACCACTGCCCCCGCCTACAATTCCCGCCCGTAAAGGGCGTTGTTGCAGACTGTTTTGATAAGTCAATTCCATACTCACTCCATATAGCCCGTTGCGTTAAGAACGGTAGGCTTCGCGCCCTGTCCCTTGCACAGGAATGTTTAATCCAGGCAGCATCTCATGCTGTATGCTGTACATCGCGGCGGCAGCTTCATCGATGGCCCTGCAAAAATCCACCGAACCTTTTAACAACGGTGCCAGCTTGGTGCGGTCCTGAATACGCGCTGCCGGATATTCATGTTCAACAACCAGATAGGTATTGGCAATATCCAAATCGAGTAGTTCTCGTGCTGCCAGTTGATGGTCTAGCCAGTCGACCGAGCGATTTTGCAAATAAGCCAGCGGATCGTGGCGTGCAGTGCCGGGCAACTCATGCTCACACAATACGGTTTGTTTTTTCCAGGCATGAATTAAATCTGCTGGATTGTCTGATGGCTCGCCATTCACACAATCGCCACGTTGCATTGTTTGACCGCCGTAGCCCCAGGCAGAGACCCCTTTAGCGTCGATAACCTGCCCTTTTACGTGGAAGCCGGCAATTAAGAATCCATAGCCTTCATCTTTTAAATACTGGAACATCGACCGGGTATCCTGCCCCATCAGCACAGAATGAGACGGGTCGTAATGGATACGGAACTGCTCGCCCACACCGTGCTTCTCACAGATACGGTGCAGCGCTATCCAGGTAGCGGGCGTGTAGGCAATATTATTGTGCCACCGATCCGTTGGATTCCAGCCTGGCATTGGGCATTGCTCAACCCGGTAAGTAAGCCCTCGGGCTTTAGCTTCTTTGAGTAGCGGAATAAACTGCTCTTCAAACATGATCAAATTCTGATCCATCGACAACTGGGTATTGCGACCCACAAAGCCGCACACAGCGTCGGTACCCAGTAAGGTTGCTGCGTCGAATACCTTTAGCATAAACTCGTGTTTGGCATTGCGTTCGGCATTGCCATGCACCAGCATATTGTCGAAGTACGCAAGATCCGACAGGCCAACACCAGTGTGACGCATAGCGGCTAACACCCGGTTAGCCCGTTCGGCATTGAATGCGTCCCGCAAGTCCAGGGTATTGGCTACCGGATCAATCAAGGCTTCGGGTGGCACATCCGCAAGGCTGGGATGTATTGCTGCCGACAATTGAATATTCGGGCAAGCCATTTCGCTGGCAAACGCCAGCCAGTCTTCAATCGCTTTGTCAGGATCCGCATCGCGAATATCGCGCGGGGTTAATTCCTGCAACGCCGCAGTGAGAATACTCAGCTTCATATGTTTAGGCTGATAACTGATGGGTGTTGTCATTATTGTCTCCTGTATCTCATGCATTAAGATTGCGCCAACCGATTGGCTCGCAGTAACAGCATTATGGCACACGCTGCTAACAGTGCAGCAATTACAAACGGAATACCCGGATACACCGGATAGGCATTACTTGGTGTGGTAAACAGATGAAACAGCCAGGGTAAAGTTAAAGGCGTAATGATTGCGCCAACACTTCGGGTTGCCGCAAAAGCGCCCTGCAACGTGCCCTGACTGGATGGATCGGTATGTGAAGACATATAGCTCATTAACCCCGCGTTGGTCATAAAGCCCATTGCACTGGGAATGATAAACGGCAGCAACCAGTACTGATTACTGATCACAGCAAATGCAACTGAACCTATCAGCAAGCCTACCATGCCAGTAAGACTGGCCGCCAGATCGCCGAATCTCTGCGAAATCCTACCAACGGCGATGCCCTGGGCAATGATACTCACTATGCCGTACATCCCCATGGACAAGCCAATTTCTTTCGGCGTCCACTGGAACTGATAAGCAGTAAAGTAAGGCCACACCGTCGGTACGGTATTCAATGCAATATGTAAGCAAAGAACTACCACCAATAAGCGAGGAATTTGCCTGTTCACACTTAACTGCATAAATACGCCCCACGGACTGGCATTCACCAGCTTAAAAGGTCGGCGTAAGTGTTTTGCAAGGGATTCTCTGAATACGAAGAAACCTAATAAAGCATTAGACAGCGTAAGTAGTGCTGCTACAAATATGGGTGTACGCAATCCATACTCCGCCAGCAACCCACTGAGTACCGGTCCAAACATAAACCCCAGTCCGAAAGCCGCGCCCAATGAACCGTAGCGCTTAGCCCGGTTTTCCTTCGCCGTGATATCAGCTATAAAAGCACCGGCCACTGCAGGCGTTGCACCGAACAAACCCGCCAGAGCCTGAGCTAAAAACAGCCATTCAATAGAGGGGGCAAAGCCCATAAGAAGATAATTGATACCAAAAGCGCTAAACGACACCAATAATACGGGTCTTCGCCCAAACGCATCACTCAACGCCCCCAATAATGGCGTTGCAAAAAACTGAATAGTGGCAAACAAGGCAATAATTGCCCCGCCGTACAGCGCCGCTCCGGAAATATCCACATCAGCCAATTCCCGGATAAGATCAGGAATAATAGGTGCCAGCAATCCGTGTCCCATTGCATCCAGAAACACCGAGACCAGCACAAACCACATGGCAATTTTGGGGTTCGACTGGCCACTGTTCCTCACATCTGGTACTCCATTGTAAGCCCCTTAAACTGCTTTGGTCAGATTTGCCGAGCCGTTGTATTCACTTGCAATGAATTCAGCAGCTCTGGCCGTTAACGCCATAGTGGTAAGCGTTGGACCACCGGCTCCGTTAGACACAAAGCAACTGCTGTCGGTAACAAACAGGTTTGGGATGTCCCAGCTTTGGTTGTATTTATTTAATACTGACGTACTGGGGTCGTTACCCATTCTGGCACCGCCACACTCGTGAATGGCCGAGCCCAGCGCCAGACTTTTCTGATAGGACAGTTTAAACATAGTACGCTCGAACCAGCTCGCATTAGGCATCAGGTTGTCGCGGTTATGAATATCCAGAATGCTGGCAGCAATCTCAATGTTCCACCCCATGGTATTGACCATTTCCAGAATCGCCGCCATTTGCGCTTTGGCCATGCGACGCTCGTTGTCACCCATACGAATATCAATATTGGCAACAGGTATACCCCAGGCATCTTTTTTACGGCTATTCAGCGTTATGCGGTTTTCCTTTGCGGCGAGCATTTCACCCTGAACTGTTAAGCCGAATAACGTAGGAATGTGGTTCGGTACAGGAATACGCCCTACCATGCCCTGAATGTTAAAACCGCGAATAAAATCGTACTGGCTGGAATCGGTCAGGTTTTGGAAGCGCGGAATGTAGAAACCGCCGTGATTATCACCAGGGTGTTTGCCGTCTACCAGTTCAAAACCGGTTGCACCAGGCACTGAACCGAATACCACGCCATTGGTTTGATCCATAAAGTACTGACCCAGTACCCCGGAACTATTGGCAAGTCCCTGAGGGAATTTTGACGTGCCGGAATTCAGCAACAGCCGCACGGTTTCAATGGTTGATGCGCACAACATCACCACATTGGCGCGAACCTCATGCTGTTGCTTGGTCTCGCGATCAATAAAGGTAACGCCACTGGCATTGCCGGTAGCCGGGTCAATATTGACTTTGCTCACTACGCTGTTTGGGCGCAGGGTAAGATTGCCGGTAGCGGCTGCCGCAGCAATAGGTGATGTGGTGTGGGTTTTCCCTTCAGCATCGGCGCGAGTTGCATCAGTAGCTACGTAGCGCCAGGGCGTAAATTTCCGCTCTGGCCATTTGTCTTGTACTGTATTATGAAACTTCTGTTCGAAACTACTTAAACCGGCTTCTTTACTGAATTGTCCATCCGGCAGGTTGGCGATGTTGTCTTTTCTGCCGGTGATTTTCAGGAATGACTCCACGCTGTCGTAATAGGGCACCAAATCCTGATATTCGATTGGCCAGTCATCGCCATAGCCATCGTGACTAGCGGCTTTAAAGTCGTAATCTGACATACGAACAGCCACTCTTCCCCACGACTGAAAACGTCCGCCTACCTGACGACCGCGGATCCACAGAAAAGGATCGGCTGACGTTGTATAGGGGTTTTGCAAGTCGTTGACGAACAATTCTCTCTTATCTGGAGAAAACCAGGAGCAGCGTGCCTGAGTGTGTTGACCTGTTGCCCCTGCTGCGATTCGGTCCCAGGTATTCACTTGCCGCTTTAAGCCCGGACGCTGGAAAATCGCTTCGTCTAACGCTGGGCCAGCTTCCAGCAATAACACTTTGAGTCCCTTTTCGGTCAGTTCCTTTGCGGCAATACCGCCCGTCGCGCCCGATCCTACAACAATAGCATCATAGTTCATGTTCTTATTCTCAACTTCGCTCTCAAAATTTTATAGAATTTTAATTCTAATATTTTTCAGTTGCAAGTGACGAACGCAAATATTTTTACACATACTCTTAACAATCATATAGTTACATCTTCAAACCGAGTTCATAAGCGACTGTATTTCAAAGATAAAACAAATAAAAGAATACAAAAAACAATATTAGAACTATTGTTTTAATATGAAAAAATGTTAAATTTCAGATCACCATATTAGAAAGAGGGATCAATCATGACTCTGGAAGCCAGTGTAATA
>NZ_JBLBUE010000009.1:0-69289 GCF_047290655.1 Alteromonas sp. AMM-1
ACTGTTCGGTATAAAAGTCGATCAAACGCGGTACCAGCCACAAAGCACAAAAAGCCTGGGTAGAACTTACGGTTAACGCCCCCTCTTCCGGCGCTTCCTGCACCTGATTTAACCCTTCCACAATATCGGCGAAGCCGCGCTGACAAGACGCCAGTAACACCTTGCCTTGTGCCGTGAGCGCCATACTGCGTGCCTGACGAGTAAATAGTTTTACGTTGAGGTAGTCTTCCAACTGCCGCATTTTTTGGCTCACCGCTGCCTGTGAAATCGCCAGTTCATCCGCCGCTTTACTGTAACTTTGGTGCCGGGCGGCCACCTCGAAACACAGTAAATGACTCAACCACCGAAGACGCTTATCCATGCCAGCCCAATAATATAAGTAGTACTTATATGTAATGTTAGAATTGATCGTTGGTTAAGTAAAGCGCAAGCAGTAACACTGTTCATCCACAGCACACATAAGGACGCAAAGAATGAACAGCAAAATAAGCAAACCACCCCATGAATTAATTAAAAACAAGGCTTCACCTGATAATGCAGGCCCTTTTTCGTCGCCTTCAACTTCAGTAACAAAGCGCGAGCGCATCAATCGTTGGCTTAGCAATATAGGTAATAAGCTGAGCTTATCTGAGTGGAGTAATATGAAGTAATGCAGAAGTTAGAAAATCAGACAGGGGGAGCTGAAATCCCCCTGCTATTCCCCTAATTACAGTTTGTAACGCCGCTCGATTGGCCCTAAATAGCTGGGCTGCAAATCGCCGGTATCTATCAGTATTTTCTGCAATACCGCACCAGGCGTTAAACCATATACCGTTAGCGTGTGACGACCTGCTTTGTTAACCGGTAAGGTAATCGTTAACGTTTTCACGTTGTCTAATACGCCTTGCTCCCAGGCTTTCTTATTCGCCTCTTCGGGCATATTTACGGTTCCCAGAAAGGCATCATCCAGTGCTACTGCCAGTTGAATACCTGTGGTTGTATCAAAGGGCAAAGACGGCGACAGTTGCAGCGACAGTTCAAATTCGCCCGCAGAGGTAAAATACAACGGGAACTGCAACGCTGGAGCGTTACCGGTATTCTGCAAAGTATGCGGGGGGATTGCCGCACGCATGGCGTCACCCGTTCTGCCGTGCAGTGCAACCAGTCGCCATTCACCTGCGCTGCCTTGCAGCACCGAGGCACTGGTTGCATTCGCCGAAATGTATCCGTCACCTTCAATAAAGTCACCGGGTTGTGGCGTTTCGGTTATGGCTGGCTTCACGGCCGTAACCTCAATGCTTGCACCGCCCCACCCAGTGCCCGTTACTAATACGGTTCCAGTATGTTCACCTGGCGGTAGTGCTTGCCAGTCAATGCTAACCGCAATCTGTTGTTCGGCGGTTAAGTTACCGCCTGTTTCCGACACCTTGATCCAATCGTGTGACGGCTTGGCTTTCCAGTTAAATGACATGCCCTGACGGTTATACACAGTGATCAGCCGCGAAGCCTCACCATATGGCGTAAACGTGGGTAACGACAGAGATTTTCCCATCCCTTCATTGGCAGGCCAGAATAACCGGCTACCCTCAACGGCTACCCCCATATCAGCCACAGCAGGTACTGCCAGCGCTTTGGTGTGAACCACCGGCGGCAGGTTAGCTGGTGGATTTCGCCAATGTACAAAGCCAATATGCGGCTGCGACATCATGTGATTCCACTTGCCTTCCTTTAAGCCATGATAAGCATCACGCAGTTGCTCATCCCGGGCAAACCAGCCGTTCACACTGGCAGCCATCTCGTTGGTGGAACTTCTATCCTGATCGGCATACAGGCGGTTAAGGGCCTGGGCATGATTTAATTCAAATAGCGCTTGGGATGCCCACAGCGGATACCCAACCAACTGAAAAAAGCTGTCGCGGTAATTGCCGTCGAGCTGGTCATAAATCTGCCCGGCAAGGGTGGCGGCATCGGCCAGTTCAGCACTTACCCGACTGGCCTCGTTGTAGTTGAGTACACTGTATGTATCAGGTGCTATAGCGGCCGGTTTACGTCTGCCATTGTGCAAGGTGTAGGTGTTCAGCAAATGGGTAATGTCATCGGTAAACTGACCGTTAAACTGCTTGTGTACCCATTTACGGGTGAAGGTGGCCGGGGATGATTCGTTGAACGCAGTGGGATTCCAGGCCTGTGCCAGGAAAAAGCTAATGGGCAATTCCATGGGCTTCAGATCGCCTACATTGGTGATCCAGATACGGTCGGCACCATATTCCCAGGCCAGGTTCATTTGCTCCCATACCTTGCCCAGCGGCACGGTATTTATCCAGCGGTATGAGCGCGGCCCACCCACGTAATCAAAGTGATAATACACACCCGCGCCCCCTTTGCGGGTTAACTCTACAGTGGTAGGCAAACGACGCACATTGCCAAAGTTATCATCAGCCCAGAGCAACGTTACATCATCAGGTACGCGCATGCCGCGTTCGTAAAAGCCCTGCACTTCTTTGTACAGCGCCCACACCTGCGGAATATCATCGATGGGCTTGTTGATGTGCTTTGCCAGTATCTCACGCTGATCAGCCACTATGCGTTCCAACAGACCAATGTTTTCACCTTCGCTCATGGGTGTGTCGGCCTGGCCGCGCATGCCCATGGTAAAAATGGCGTCTTTGTCTTTGTATCGCTTTGCCCCCTCAACCCAGAATTGGTAAAGCTTGTCGGGATTGGTGGAGTACTCCCAGGGGCCGCTGCCATAGCGATTCCATTCTTTGTCGGCGCGCATCATGGGTTCGTGGTGAGAGGTGCTCATGACAATGCCCATTTCGTGGGCCAGGTACATATTTTGAGGGTCGTCGTCGGCAAACGCATTGTTCCACATGGCGGGCCACAAAAAGTTCGCCTTCAGGCGCAATAGCAGTTCAAATACGTGCTGGTATAATGTTGCGTTATATCCACCAAACTTTTCTTGCGTCCAGTTGGTAAGTGCAGGTGCCTCGTCGTTCAAAAAGATACCGCGGTATTTTACTTTGGGTGCGTCATTTACCTGCGTTCCTGCACTTATATAAAGCGCCTCTCGCTTAACAACGGGCACATCTGCCCACCAGTACCAGGGCGACACGCCAATCTTGTCAGACAAATCGTAAATACCGTAAATGACCCCGCGACGGTCAAACCCGCTGATCACCCAGGCTTGTTCAATCTTCCCGAAAGGTTGTTGAATGTTGGCCAGTTGATACCCTTCCCATTGATTGGAATCGGCCTCAACAGCCAGCACGCCACTGGCAATAAGCCGATCGATGGGCGCAGATGCACCGCGTTCGCCAACCAAGATAACGTGTCCCGACAACGCATTTTCATCGTGTATTATCACAGGCTGTAAACCCGTCACCTTTTGAATATCTGACTGCAGGCTTTTTGCTGCCAGTAAAATCCCTGGCGCTGCGTTTCTATCAACCCAGATTGCTGCAACCCGACCACTGGATTGCTCCGCTACCACAAACGGGTGTTCGCCAGCCGACTCAGAAGAAAAAGACACATAGGCCATGGCAGGGGCAATCGCGCTTACCAGGCTGACTATTAATACAAAACACTGCTTAAACATGTCTTACTCCGTTAGTCTTGTCGGCTGTGCAGGCCAAGTGTGGTGCCAACAAAGCCACCCGCCTTGTTGGTGCTAAGCCAGGTGGCATCCATGGCAGGCGTTAACACTGTGCCTGTGTTATCATATAGGGATGTCCAGCCATCGGGGCCGTAAAAATCAAAATAAATATGCGCTTTGTCGCCGCGTACCCGCAGGGTGAGTGCGCCAGTTAATTTACTATCAAGCTGGTGCCTTGCAACCGTACTGGTATTCCCTTGCACTGCTCGCTCCACAAACAACATAGTGCCATTTGTGGTATGTGTTACCGCAAAGTAGTAATGAAACGCCTCGCTTTGGAATGCAGCTATACCGCCACTAACGCCCGCCTTATCAGGCACATTAATAGAGGCCTCAACGGTATATTCAGCGGCAGACTGATGCACGCCAAGGTAACTTACATCTCCTTTGCTGGTGAGCCCGGCTTGCTGGGGAAGCAGTTGCAGGCGGCCATCTTCAATGGATGCCCAACTGCGGTTAAAGCTGCGCAAGCCCTGCCAGCGCAAATCCAATTGCGGCTGAGAAAAGTCATCACGCCAACGGTAAAAGAGGCTTTGTTTGCTCTGAATATTTGGATAAGGTTTGGGCAGCACCACCGGAATGGGCTTACCTGACCCTAAGATAGTGGGCCAGTCGTGTTGCCACTCCAACGGAAGTAAAAACGTTTCACGGCCGGTGTTGTACCAGTCATTCAGATAGGGCCTTGTACCCAAAAATACGCTCCACCAGCGACCATCCGGACCTTCAATAAAATCGGCATGACCCGCGGCATCCACGGCATCGGGGCGCGGTAAAGGCAGGTTGCGCTGGGTAAGAATAGGGTTGTGCTGGTAAGGGATAAAAGGCTCATTGAGCGAGCGGGAGCGAAATACAACCTGAGAATGTTGTGGTCCGGTGCCCCCTTCAGCGCAGGTTAAGTAGTACCAGCCATTTTTTTTGTAAATGTGCGGCCCTTCAATCCAAACCGGTTGTTCGCTGATATTCACACCGCCGTTTACCAGCAGTTTACGTGAATCCGCGCGTACCTTCATCGACGCCAGATCAAACTCCCACAACCAGATTGCCCGATGTCCGTTGTACAAGGGTTCTCCCGGCGGGGCATCATTATGCGCAATATACGCTTTGCCGTTGTCATCAAAAAAGATATCCGGATCGATTCCACCTACTTCCGGTAACCACACGGGCTCAGACCAGGGGCCTGCCGGGTCGGTGGCCGTCAGAATAAAGTTACCACCGCTATCAACCGCGGTATTAATCAGATAGAAAACGCCTTCGTGGTAGCGCAAGGTAGGCGCAAATAGTCCTCTGGAGATGCCCAATCCCTCAAACGACGCCTGCGAATCACGGTTTAATGCATAGCCAATCAGTTCCCAGTCGGTAAGGTTTTTACTGTGAAACACTGGCAAGCCAGGCGTGTAGGCAAACGATGAGTTCACCACGTAATAGTCGTCGCCTTTTTTCGCAATGGTTGGATCGGGGTAATAGCCGGGCAACACAGGATTGCGAAACTGGTGATCTGCCACCTCGTAAAGCGATGGGGGGGTGTCGTATCGAAACCAGTCTACATCAACCGATTCTGCGGCAAGCGACCAGCTCACCGCTGAGCATGCAAGGGTTAGTACTGAGATAAGTCTTATCTTCACGTTTTATTCTTTTTTAACAGACTGCGTGCAGGCATTTAACGTGAAAGCGTGACAGGCTTCAACGAAGGGGCGTTATGAAATACGGCAATTGGAATTGCGTTTTTTGTGAATGAAATGTTATTGGGAATAGAAAATTTGAACGCCAGATGAGCTCTCTCTTCACCTCATTCAAATTTCAAATATACTTCTGCCAGGCCCTCAGGCGTATATTCAATCAGGGTGTGTTTATATATTGGCGTTTACCTATCCTGATTTAAAAAGCGATTACTTAACATTCTGAAATGGCTTGAGAAAAAATTACTTTCAACAACTCCAGATTCATATTCACCCCTGCTATATTGACATCAATCCAGTCTTGCTGAGATATCTCTGGCCAGGTTACATTATAGCCAAGCGTGAACAATAGCTCTTCGAAGAAAAAGCGCAGTACTCGACCATTACCTTCCCGAAAGGGATGCAACATGTTCATTTCGCAAAATAGATCTGAGACTTTATCAATTAACTCGTTACGGCTTTCATGGTCAGCTAGTGCAGGTATGCTTTGAAATAATTTATTTGCTTCAGGCTCAATGCGCGCCCAAGTGCAAAAGCGAGTATCGCCTTTCGAGATATCGACATCTCTAACCGTCCCCGCCCATTCATACAAATCCTGAAAAAGATAATGATGAAGATGCTTTAAATGATCGAATGAAAAATCTGTAAGAGTCCGAATGGGCGATTGGTAAGTTATATAACGATGTGCTGAAAATTCAGTTTCAGCTTCGGCTAGTTTACCCGCATCACGGATATTTAGCAGATTGACTAGAACGTCGGAGTCAGGGTAACAGTATTTATCTTGGGTTACCCCGTATTTATTTCGCATACTTGCGTTTCAGGTCGGCAATTGTTTGGTTATCACTGCTCTTCTTAAGCGAAAGGCCTTCATAACTCAAACTAACCTTAAAGTTTCCCATATTTGGGGTGAACTTTGCTTTGTGCCCGTTGGTGGTTTTAGAAACAGTATTCGACATATCACCTCCCGTTTTGCAATTATTTTACGCCAATGGCATCGAAATTACTATTAGCAGACTTCATGTGAACATTGCGTTGCGCACAACCCTACAACTGCTGTAAGCAAAGTATTAAGCCCCCATGTGACTATTCGCTTGCTTGCTTTAATGTAGTAATGGTCTGAATCTTCTTTTTACAAAATGTTCGTTTTCTCTCGACTCATATCAGCCTATCAGTATTCACAAGCTGATGCCTATCATACATAGCAAAGCCACCAGTGTTTCCAGCAGAAATAACAAACTTTATATGTCTAACGAAAAACCTGGAAGTGATGTTGTGATATAGAACGGCTTCACAATAGCCAGTGTAGATGAGCAAACAAAAAAAAGCCCGGCTCTGCAATCGACCCGGGCGCCTTTATACGTAGAGGCAACATCACTAAAAAAGACTACGACACCTGAAGGATAAAGCTATCTTCGTCCTCGTTATTTTTCATAGCATCGCGGTACTCTTTGGGCGTTTGATTAAAGTGCTTCTTGAATACGGCATACATGTATTGTAACGATGGATAGCCGCAAATTTTCGCAATCTGAGACGTTGCCTCATTACTGTTTTCCAGCATTTTACAAGCTCGCTGCAGCTTTTCGTGGTGAATTTCAGTATGGATGCTGTGCCCCCGCTCTTCGCGGAAGCGGTTTTCCAGGTTCGACCGCGATACGCCAACGTAATCCAGCACTTGTTCAACCTTGATGCCACGACACGCATTCTGGCGAATGTAGTGCATAGCCTGCATAACATGTGGATCGCTGATCGCTTTAAAGTCGGTTGACTGGCGCTCTGCCACACACTCCGGCGCAATCAGAATGGGCTTTTTAGGCGGATTATGGCCTTTGAGCATTTTATGTAACAAGCGCGCGGCCTGTTCACCCAGTTCATAGCATCCCTGACGCACCGAACTTAAGCTTACCCGACTTAAATAGCGGGCCAGCTCATCGTCATCAATACCAATCACGGCCATTTTATCGGGAATGATCATGCCGATGTGGTCACACACCTGAAGCAAATGGCGGGCACGGGAGTCGGTTACCGCAATAATGCCAATCGGCGTTGGCAGGCTCTTCAGCCAATCGGCTAATCGCTTGGTAGTATACTGCCAGGTTTCCGGACGCACCGGATGGCCACGGTAAACATAACATTCATAGCCCTGGGCGCGAGTGATCTCCAGTACTGCCTTTTCACGTTCCTGAGCCCAACGCGCATGCTCATTTACCGGCGCGCCGTAAAACGCAAAGCGCTGAATGCCTTTTTGACGCAAGTGTTCAAACGCCGCCTGTACCAATGCATGGTTATCGGTAGCAACATAAGGCACATCAGGGTAATCCTCAGGATTGGAATAGGAGCCACCAATGCCTACCACAGGCACTTTAGCTTTTTGTAAGGCGGCCTGAATTTCCGGATTGTCGTAATCGGCAATAATGCCGTCACCACTCCATTCGTCTAAGTGCTCTAATCGGGCCATAAAATCTTCTTCAAGATACAGATCCCAATCTACCTTAGAGGTTTGCAGATATTCTCCCACACCGGCAATGACCCGGCGGTCGTATACTTTATTGGCGTTAAATAGCAACGTAATGCTGTGTTTTTGTTCAAACATGTGATGTGCCCCGTCGAACTAAATTCTGTAAATATTTTTTATGTTTTTTACTTACAGGCAGCATACTAATACATCGAATCTAAATTAACAAAATAATAACAAGTTTTCGTAATTGCGGTTTAATGTTTTCGCAATCAGCATACGGGGTATAGCGTTTTACCAGAATATTGATATGTATATAGGAATAGATTTAGGCACCTCCGGTGTAAAAACCATTGTAACTGACGAGAGCGGCAACGTTATCGAATCTTCCAGCGCGCCCTTGTCGGTGTCGATGCCCAAACCTTTGTGGTCTGAGCAAAATCCCGAAGACTGGTGGCAAGCTACCTGCAAAACCCTGGACTACCTGGCGAGTAAAATGCCACTGGAAGGGGTTAAAGCCATTGGCCTTGCTGGCCAGATGCATGGTGCCACGTTGCTGAACAGCCAGGGGAAAGTGCTACGCCCTGCTATATTGTGGAACGATGGCAGAAGCGCTCAGCAATGCAATGACATCGAAAAAACCGTGCCGAATGCGCGTAAGATCACCGGTAATATTGTGATGCCAGGCTTTACGGCACCCAAATTATTGTGGGTAAAAGACAACGAACCCGATGTATACAAACAAATTGCTAAAGTACTGCTGCCTAAAGATTATTTGCGCTACAAGCTTAGCGGCGAGTATGCATCGGATATGTCGGACAGCGCCGGAACCAGTTGGCTGGATGTAGGCAAGCGCAGTTGGAGTAAATCCATGTTACTGGCTTGCGGGCTGAATGAGTCCCATATGCCCAAACTGTACGAAGGCAATGAAGTAACCGGATACCTTAACAACTCACTGGCCGAGAAGTGGGGCATGAAGTCTGTTGCCATTGTTGCCGGAGCGGGCGATAACGCCGCCGGAGCGATTGGCTGCGGCATAGTTGAACCCGGCCAGGCCATGCTGTCGCTGGGTACCTCGGGGGTGTATTTCGCGGTTACCAACGAGTTTCGCAGCAAACCTGATTCTGCCGTGCACAGCTTTTGCCATGCCATGCCAGACCGCTGGCATCTGATGTCGGTTACGCTCAGTGCAGCAAGTTGCCTGGACTGGTATGCGCGCAATGCCGGTTATCAGGACGTTGCCAGTCTGATCAACAACGTAGTGAACAACACCCAGGTGGATGATCCGGACATTCCTTATTTTCTGCCGTATCTCACCGGTGAGCGAACACCGCATAACAACCCCAATGCCAAAGCTGGCTTTTTCGGCATCACTGCCTCCACCACCCGCGCACAAATGGCACAGGCGGTTATACAAGGTGTTTCCATGGCATTGGCAGATGGCATTGATGTAGTACACGACAGCGGCGTATCGGTGAATGGTATAAGCTTAATTGGCGGCGGTGCCAAGAGCGTTTACTGGCGTCAGTTGCTGGCCAATGTGTCGGGCATTGAGATGGACTATCGCGAAGGTGGCGATGTGGGTCCGGCTTTAGGTGCTGCGCGACTGGCACAAGTGGCGGTGAATCCCCAAACAGCGGTTTCCGACATCTGTCCGGTGCCCAAAAAAGTCGGTTCATACCAGCCTGATCCGGCCCTGGCAGATTATTTCAGACATCGTCGTCAGAAGTTCCGTGAACTCTATTTCAGTCTGGAATCACATTTTTAACAAAAAACACAAGACACGTTCAAATTAACATAATTGTCGAATTGATTGCGCTCTAACATTATTTGCAATCATTATTCAACGGGCCATTCGGCCACATTTTGGAGCTATTTATGGCGGACTACTTTCAGGACATCAGCCCGATCCAGTACGAAGGTGCTGAGTCAACTAACCCACTTGCTTTTAAACACTATAATCCCAAGGAAGTGGTGTTAGGTAAAACCATGGAAGAGCACCTGCGCTTTGCTTCATGCTACTGGCACAATTTCTGTTGGGATGGCGCAGATGTGTTTGGTGGTGGCACCTTCGGTCGCCCATGGTTAAAACCAGGCGACGCCATGGAGCGTGCAAAGCAAAAAGCCGATGTGGCGTTTGAGTTTTTCAGCAAACTGGGCGCACCCTTTTACTGTTTCCACGATATCGATGTCGCTCCGGAAGGCGACACCATTAACGACTATATCCGTAATTTCAGCGAAATGACCGACATTCTGGGTGCCAAACAAGAAGCCACCGGCATGAAGTTATTGTGGGGTACGGCCAACGTATTCAGCCACCCGCGTTATATGTCGGGTGCCGCAACAAACCCGGATCCAGCTGTATTTGCCCGCGCGGCAACCCAGGTATTCCACGCAATGAATGCCACCAAGAAACTGGGCGGCGCTAACTACGTATTATGGGGCGGCCGCGAAGGTTACGAAACCCTGCTGAACACCGACTTAAAGCGCGAAAGAGAGCAGTTTGGCCGCTTTATGAGCATGGTAGTGGAGCACAAATACAAAATCGGTTTCGACGGGCTACTGTTAATTGAACCTAAGCCTCAGGAGCCTACCAAGCATCAGTACGATTACGACACGGCTACCGTATATGGTTTCCTGAAAGAGTTTGGTCTGGAAAAAGAATTCGCCGTTAACATTGAAGCTAACCACGCAACTCTGTCGGGCCATTCTTTCCATCACGAGATTGCTACGGCGTTTGCTCTGGGTGTATTTGGTTCTATCGACGCCAACCGCGGCGACGCGCAATTAGGCTGGGATACCGACCAGTTCCCTAACAGCGTGGAAGAAATGACCCTGATTTGTTACGAAATTCTGAAAAACGGTGGCTACACCACCGGCGGGTTCAACTTTGACACCAAACTGCGTCGTCAGAGTACCGATCCGGCAGATATGTTCTATGGCCATATCGGCGGCATGGACACCTGCGCACTGGGCTTAAAGAAAGCCGCAGCCATCATTGAAAATGACTTCATCGCCAACACCAAAGCGAAGCGCTACGCAGGCTGGGACGATGCCATGGGCAAACAAATCCTGGGCGGTGAATATTCTCTGGCATCACTGGCTGATTTAGCAACCCGCAGCAATCTGGATCCAAAACCGGTTTCAGGTAAGCAAGAGTTGCTGGAAAATCAGGTTAATCAGGTGCTGTTCAGCCGATAACCTCGGTTTAAAAGCCTGCTGATGCAAATCAGCAGGCTTTTTGCTATTTGATGTATCCACAAGCTAATCGAAGCAATCCGGCTAATCGGGCCAATCAAGGAGTAAGCCATGCGAATTGGGTATTTGTTTCTGGCGTTGTTATGTAGTCTGCCAACACAGGCGCTCACCCTCAACCGACTCATTTCTGATGGCGCTGTATTGCAACGACATCACAATATTCCCCTCACAGGTACAACCGACGCCACCACCGTTAAGGTGTGGCTAAACAATTCGCTCATTGGTGAAACTACCGCTCACGATCAGCAATGGTCAATATCGCTCCCTGCCCACGAAGCAGGCGGCCCATACACATTGAAAATTGAAGCTGAACACGAAGCAGCAAACGAAACAGAAGCCCCCCTGATAATTCAGGATGTGTACTTTGGCGATGTCTATCTGGCGTCGGGTCAATCCAATATGGAATTGCCCATGGCGCGTGTTCAGGAAGCGTATCCAGACGACGTAAACTATGCCAACTATCCGCTGATCCGCGAATTTACTGTGCCCGATGAGTATCGCTTTGACGGCGAAAACCAACAATACAGCAGTGGCCAGTGGCTGTCAGCAACACCAGCACACATCGCAAGACTCTCAGCTGTTGCGTACTACTTCGCCCGCGAACTGCATTTGTCTGGGGGCGTACCGGTAGGTATCGTGAATGCATCTTTGGGCGGCTCGCCAATTGAAGCCTGGATGGCCAGAGAGATCTTAACCGACTACCCGGATGACATCGCGGCGGGTGACTACTTTGCCAATCCCAGCAACGTCGAAGCCACTCAGCAGCAGGAGCAGGCAGCCCAGCAGGCCTGGTATGCCGCATTAAATGAGCAGGATAAAGGGCTAACCGGTACCCCCTGGTATACGCCTGCATTGAACGACAAAGACTGGCAATCCCTAAGCCTACCGGGCGATCTTCCGGGCAGTGAGGCAGGCTTTGCCGGGGTGTGGTGGTTGCGCAAACACGTATTTCTGGCCGAATTACCTACCGAACCACTCACCTTACGACTGGGCAGAATAGTCGATGCCGATGAAGCCTATGTTAACGGCCACAAAGTAGGTAACACCACCTATCAGTACCCGCCACGCAGTTACACTGTACCGGTATCGGCCCTGCAAAAAGGTGATAACGTTATTGCGCTGCGCGTAATTTCAAACGGTGGCAGTACCGGCTTTGTGCCAGACAAACGCTATTATTTGGGCAACGACAAGGCCCGCATCAGCTTACAGGGCGACTGGAAATACAAAGTAGCAGCCAAAACCAGTAATACGCCGTCAACAACCTTTATTCGCTGGAAGCCTATGGGATTGTTTAATGCCATGATTGCACCTGCTACACAGTTCCCGATCAGCGGTGTGCTTTGGTATCAGGGCGAATCCAATGCATCCCGCCCGGCGGATTACCGCGACAAACTCACCGCGATGATCAGTCACTGGCGAGCACGCTGGCAGCAACCTCAGTTACCGTTCTTTATTGTGCAGTTGACCAACTTTATGCAGCGTTATGCCGTTCCTACCGACAGTAGTTGGGCACAGTTACGCGATCAGCAGTACAAGAGCACTGAGCTTGGCAATACCGCGCTAATTGTTACCCTGGATATTGGCGAGTGGAACGACATACATCCGGTAAACAAGAAAGAAGTGGGGCACCGGTTAGCGCTCGCGGCAAAAAAGCTGGTTTATCAGCATCAGGTTACTTACACGGGCCCGGAAGTGGATGGGATCAGTACCGATGGCAGCGCAGTGATCATTTCATTCAGTAGTGCCGAGGGTGGATTACACGCCAACACATCGTTGCGAAACAGCTTTGCTATCGCCGGTGAAGACGGCAAGTTTTACTGGGCAAACGCGCGATTAAGCGGCGACAAAGTTATTCTTCAGCACCCGGATGTACCGCAGCCGGTAAAGGTACGCTATGCCTGGGCAGACAACCCTGCAGCTGGGCTATACAACCGCGCTGGCTTGCCAGCGCCGCCATTTGAACACAGCATTAATCGTTAAGTAATATTCGTCTAGAAGAACAAAAACAATAACAGGTAGCGTTAAAACACAGGTGGGATCATGAAATATACAAGGGCACTTTCTCGTTATCCATTCACACTCAGCGCAGCGGCTTCAGCCGTGGTATTGCTGTTATCTGGCTGTTCTGGGGGCGGAACCGACAACACCAGTACAAACACACCACCGCCGGTGGTGAGCACGCCGGATAATATCGCGCTTTTTGCCAATCAGGTAGGATTTATTCCTGAGCAGGAAAAAGAGATAGTCATTATAGCCAACCAGGTTTACCGCTTCGACGTAACCAAAACAGACAACAATCAGGTAGTATTGAGTGGCGAATCCAGCCAGCCAATGATGTGGCCACTGGCAGGCGAAAGTGCTTCAATTATTGATGTAAGCACGATCACCGAAGAAGGTAATTACCGGCTAACGCTCGATGGCAGTAACGACAGCGTAAGCTTTGCCATTCGCAACGACGCTTATGGCGATGTTCACGATGCCGCTATAAAGGCATACTACTTTAACCGGGCCAGTTTCGCACTCGACCCAGCGTACGCGGGACAGTGGCAGCGCCCTGCAGGACACCTGGACGATCAGGCGGCAGTACTGGATAACCCGTCAGATGTTCGCCCCAGCGCCAAAGGCTGGTACGACGCCGGCGATTACAACAAGTACATTGTGAACTCAGGTATTTCCACTTACACCCTGTTACGGGCGTATCTGGATTTTGGTGATTTTTATGCAAATCGCCAATGGAATATTCCGGAGTCAACCAACACGCAACCCGATATGCTTGACGAAATATTGTGGAATTTGGATTGGATGGCAACCATGCAAGATAGCGATGGCAGCGTATTCCACAAGCTAACCACGCTGAATTTCGCCCCTGATGTAATGCCCCATGAAGCCAACGAACAGCGCTATTTTGTGGGCAAAGGCACAGCGGCCGCGCTTAACTTTGCGGCGGTAATGGCTACTGCAGCTCGCGTATTCCCGGCATCGGCGAACTCTTACCAGAATGCAGCTGAGCGTGCCTGGCAGTGGGCTGTTGCCAATCCGGATATGCCTTATAGAAACCCGGAAAATGTGCGTACCGGTGAATATGGTGACACTAGCTTTGGTGATGAGTTTGCCTGGGCGGCCAGCGAATTATTGATTACCACGGGTAAAGCTGAATACCTGGAGGCAGTGAGTTCTCATCTTGGCACACCGTCTACTCCGAGTTGGGGCGGCACCATGGGATTAGCTTACCTGAGTTTATTAAAAGAAGGCGAATCACGCTTAGGCGCCAGTGACTATCAAACCATCAAACAGGACTTCCTGAATTACGCTGATCAACTGGTAACAACGGATACCGAATCGGCATTCCATGTTGCTATGCTCGAGAATGATTTTGTGTGGGGCAGCAATGGCGTTGCCATGAATCACGGTATGATGCTGGCTACCGCCTACTCACTTACCGGAAACGAAAACTACCGCACAGCTATGAGCCACCTGGTAGACTATGTGCTGGGTAAAAACCCCACTGGCTATAGTTTTGTTACCGGCTTTGGTACAAAGCCCCCGCGCTTTATTCATCACCGTCAGTCTCAGGCAGATGACGTGGCTGATCCGGTTCCGGGTTTTGTTGCAGGCGGACCACACAGTGGTCAGCAGGATGGATGTACTTACCCATCTGATCTTCCGGCAACGTCATATGTAGACGACTGGTGTAGTTACGCATCAAATGAAGTCGCTATTAACTGGAACGCACCTTTGGTGTATACGCTGGCAGCGATGAATAATTTGTATTAAATCTATTTTTATTATTTTCATCTCGCGGTGAATCGAATCAGATTCACCGCCAACACCCCTTTCCAACATCAATCAAAAACCCTCAAAAAGTAACAATACCCCACTCAAATATCGCTAAAAACGTGACATTTCAAATATGAACCGATTCATTAAGTAATTACTAATTAACTTTATTGTTAATTATTTGTTGCGATTTATTGTTTTGTTGTTGTGATATTTTAACACTCCATTGATACATTCTATTGACTGAATCACTATGCCCGGACCCTTTCTCAGATCTGTCCTTTTGCTGTTGGGAGCAGCGATAGATCGAAGAGTGGATATAACTATTCCATTTAATCTCAACGGAGACGTGATAATGGCTGAAGCACGGGCACACACCAAGCGATTTGCACACCCATTTAATAAGTCCATTTTGGCATTAACCGTTTTGTCTGCTTTGCACTCGTCCTGGGCACAGGAAGCACCTGCCGCTCAAGAGCAATCATCAGAAGATGAAGAAGTAGTAGAAACAATTGAAGTAAAAGGTATTCGAGGCAACCTGCTGAATGCTCAGAACCTGAAACGATTTTCAGATACGGTAGTCGACGCCATCACGGCCGACGACATTGGCACCCTGCCTGATCGCAGCGTACTGGAAGCTATTCAGCGTTTGCCAGGGGTATCAATTGAACGGTTTGCCGGTCCGGACGACCCTGACCACTTCAGCGTAGAGGGCAGCGGCGCGATCATTCGCGGTATGACCCAAACGCGAAGCGAATTTAACGGACGCGATTCTTTCACGGCTAACAGTGGCCGTGGTTTGTCGTTTCAGGATGTTTCACCCGAACTGATGGGCGGCGTCGATATCTACAAAAACCAAACTGCTGACATGATTGAAGGTGGTATCGGTGGCACTGTAAGCTTGCGCACCCGTAAACCTTTTGATTCAGATGGCCGGGTTATTGCCTTTGGTGGCGATTACTCCTATGGCGATTTAGCGAAAGAAGGCAGTCCTACGTTTTCTGGCTTATACAGTGATCGCATCGATCTGGACGGCAATGGTGAATTCGGGTTCCTTTTGAACTATGCAAATTCACAATTGTATGGAGAGTCCCATGGTATTCAGTCGGACGCCTTCGTTCAGTACTATGCGCGCGACCTGGCTGGCGCAGAAGCCTTTGTAGGTAGCGACAACAACGGTACTGTTTGGATCCCGAACGCCTCTAACCTGTTGAAAAAATTCGACGATCGCAAACGTGAAGGCTTCGCCAGCACCCTGCAGTGGGAAAGTGAAGACGAAACACTGTTAGCCACTATGCAGTATGTTCGCTCTGATGCGTCTTTGTCGTGGCACGAACAGGCAGTGAAGTACCAGGGTGGTTACTACAACATCGACAGCCGTCGTACACGCGCATTGGATGGTACTGAGTTTGAATTCGACGACAACGGCGTATTTGGTTCGGGTACTATGGTACAGGGCGTTGATGGGTGGCGTGCTGCTAACGGCAACAACGACCGTATTATTCGCTCTTGGGAAAGCGGTGGTCGCCCGCAGTTTGGTTACCCTTACCAGTTCGATTCACGCGTGAAACAAACGGATACCCTGGTTGAAGACTTTTCACTGAACCTCGAGTGGATGGCAACCGACGCACTTGAACTGAATGCCGATATTCAGTACATCAAGGCAGAAACGTCTGACGACGACGTTGTATTACATACCGCGGCTTTTGCGGGTCAGTATTACGATATTACTGGCAACACGCCCACTATGACACTACTTGAGCCCTATTTCGGTTACCGCGATGCAAATCCGGAAGTGTATGCAGGTGGCGTCTATCCTGGCTTTACCGATGACCCAGCGGGCGATACTAACTACTTCCAGGATCCTAGTTCTTATTACCTGCGAAGCGCGATGGATCACTGGGAGCGCTCTAACGGCGACTCATTTGCTACCCGCTTAGACGGCACCTATCACCTTGATAGCGAGAGCATTTTTACGTCAGTTCAGGCTGGTGTGCGGTACGCCAAACGCGAGCAAACCGTGCGTTCAACCAGTTGGAACTGGGGTTCGTTGGCACCGGAGTATACCGGAGCCGATGCAGCGGGCTGGTTAGACACCATTCCGGTAGATGCAAGCAACTTCGAATATGTAGATTGGTCTGATTTCCATGGTGGTGGCGTAGCCAATATTCCTGGCAACCAAACCATTCACGCAACGGAAGCTTATGTTCGTTCAATCATTAATGGCGCCATGCCATACATGACCGACAGTGGTTCCTGGGTGCCTTATCGCAACCGCGACGGAGTAGACGCTAAATATGGCTTATTTACTCCGGGTGAAGTGAACTTCACGCAAGAAGAGAACAAAGCTATTTACGTACGGGTAAACTTTGAAGGCAATGGCGACACGCGCTATAGCGGTAACGTTGGTTTGCGTTACGTAAAACTCGACAGAACGGCTGACGGTGCAGTTACCTTCCCGGATCTGGTACCTGACTTTTTACCACCAGAGTCATTGCAAGGTGCGCCACTGACCGGCGAGATCGTGTCTAACTGGTTAAACGACCAGGTTGCGGCCGGTAACTACGCCGATTTGGAAGAAGCGCTGGCGGCAGATGAAAACCGCTGGATTGGCGATCAGCTAAACTACCTGTCTGCCAGTGAGCGTGGCTTTGGTAATGATGCGGAAGAGCGTTTGTCTGCCAAAACCGATTTTGAAATGTTACTGCCCAGCTTTAACTTCAAAATGGAAGTGGCTGATGATCTGATTGCGCGTTTTGCTTACTCAAAAGCAGTAGCGTTGCCGGACATGGGCGATGTGCGCAACCGCGCCTCATTGGGCAATGAACCCGTGCAAGCTATCCGTCCTATCAGCAATCCGGATCCGGAAAATCCGCCAGAGCCTGGTACTAACCTGGTACAAACTGCCTATGTACCCGCCTGGACGGGATCAGGTGGTAACCCCTTCCTGAAACCCATGGAATCCTCACAGTATGATATCGCGCTGGAATGGTATTTCGCGGATGTGGGTCAGTTGAGTATGACGTACTTCCACAAAGACCCGAAAAACTACTTTATTCAGGGCGCGTCGGTACAGGAGTACACCAACCCGACTACCGGTTTGTCACAAGCGGTACTGGTTAGCTCTACCACTAACGGTGGCAAGGGTAAAATGGACGGTGTGGAAATTGCGTATCAGCAATTCTACGACATGCTGCCTGCCCCGTTTGACGGCTTAGGTATTCAGGCTACCTACACCTATATTGATGCGTCGGGTGTACCGAACAACGAAATAGATGTAGAAGATGAAAGCTGGCTGGGTGACGACTTTACCGATACCGGTATTCGCGTAAGTCTGGACAACGTACCACTGCAAGGGCAGTCTAAACACACGGCCAACTTTGTTGCCATGTACGAGAAAGACGGCTGGAGTGCGCGTTTAGCGTATAACTGGCGTTCGCGTTACCTGTTAACCACCCGTGACGTTATCTCCAAAGCGCCATTGTTCTACAACGACATTGGTCAGCTTGATGGATCGGTGTTCTATAACTGGAACGAGAATGTCACCGTGGGTATTCAGGGTACAAACTTAACCAATTCTCAGTCTGAAACCATCATGGTACTGAACAACGAAGGGCTCGAAACCGGTCGTTCGTGGTTTAAGTCAGACCGCCGGATTGCTTTTGTAATGCGTGCAAACTTCTAGTAGGCACCACCGTTGTAAACTGCATCAGGCCGGCGCATCTGCGCCAGCCTGATTTTTTCGTTTTTGGGGTTCTATATGCAGTCACCACTCAAAAAAATACTGATTCTGGGCGGTGGTTCATCCGGTTGGATGACCGCTGCGGCGCTGGGCAAAATACTCAAAAATCACCCCTGTGAAATACAGGTTATTGAGTCGGAAGACATCGGCACTGTGGGCGTTGGCGAAGCCACCATACCGCAAATTATGTTGTTTAACGATCTCATCGGGCTCGATGAAGACACCTTTATCAAGCGAACGAAAGGCACATTTAAATTAGGCATTCAGTTTAAAGACTGGCGTAAAGTCGGTCACAGCTACTACCACGCGTTTGGCGAAGTAGGAAAAAACATGGAAGGCGTGCACTTCTACCATTACTGGCTGAAGATGCGCCAACAAGGCAAAGCCGCGCCACTGGACGAATATACTCTGTCATCGCTGGCCTGTAACGAGAAGCGCTTTATGCGACCGTTCGATGCCGGTAACTCGCCGCTGTCCAATATCGCCTACGCCTTTCACTTCGATGCAGGGCTATATGCGAAATACTTACGCGAGTGCGCCGAAGGCCATGGTGTGGTGCGCACCGAGGGTAAAGTTTCTCAGGTTACGCAACACCCTAATGGCGATATTCGCTCATTGGTATTAGAAAACGGCGAGGAACATCAGGCCGATTTCTTTATTGATTGCTCGGGCTTCCGCGCATTACTCATTGAACAAACACTGAAGGCTGGTTACGAAGACTGGCGCCACTGGCTGCCCTGTGATCGCGCCGTTGCCGCGCCGTCAGCGCTCACCGAGGAACCCTGGCCTTTCACCCGTGCGGCAGCTCAGCAAGCCGGCTGGCAATGGCGAATTCCCTTACAACACCGGGTAGGCAACGGCCATGTGTACTCCAGTGAATTTATGAGCGATCACGACGCGGAACGCACGTTGCGCGAAAATATCGACGGAGAGTTACTTGCCGACCCGCGGTTAATTAAATTTGTTACCGGCAAGCGCAACAAGTTCTGGCACAAGAACTGTCTGGCCGTTGGGCTAGCCGGTGGCTTTATGGAGCCATTGGAGTCCACCAGCCTGCATCTGGTGCAGGTTGCCATTTCCAAATTCTTTAGTTTCTTTCCGTTTCAAACGCCCACTCAGAGCGACATTGACGAATACAATGCGCAAATGGATTTTGAATTTACCCGTATCCGCGACTTCCTGATCCTGCACTATCACGTAACAGAACGCGAAGACACGCCGTTCTGGCGATATTGCAAAAACATGTCAATTCCAGACACGCTGCAGGAAAAAATCGATCAGTTTAAAGCCAATGGCCGCATTAACCGTTTCAACAATGAACTGTTCAATGACTTAAGCTGGTTTGAGGTCATGTATGGTCAGGGTTTGCGCCCACAAGGCTATCATGCGCTGGCCGATATATTTGGCGATGACGAACTGGCAAAACGGTTGGAAGGCATTCAGCGAGTGGTGAGAAAGTCGGTAGATTACATGCCATCTCATGCAGAGTTTATTGCTAAAACCTGCCCGGCCAAGCCATGACAAGCATCTCGACATTACCCGTGCCGGGCACTCAGTTTCAGGTTGTGATCATAGACAACTTTATGCCCGGCCCACGTAAATTAGTGGATTACGCATTAACCAACGGCAAAGCTCCTCAGGATGAGGCGCTATACCCAGGGCTTCGCATGCCAACGCCTGCCGGCTATCTGCGATATGCATTGGCAAGCATTAATCTTACGTTCAAAAAATTAAAAATTGCCGATACGCTTAGCGACGGCGAAGCCTTTTTTGCCATGGTAACCCGACCTCCAGCCACCTTAACCACAATGCAATCCATACCGCATTTCGACCGCCCTTATACCCACGAATACGCAGTAGTGCATTACCTGTGCTCGCCAGTTTATGGTGGAACCAGTATTTACCGCTACAATCCCACCGGGCAAATCGCCATTACCGAGGCATCCCTTAACCGCTACCAACAGAGTCTGGATACTGAATTAGCCAGGCACCCGGTGTCGCCGGGTTATATCAATGGCGACACCGAATTGTTTACCCGCATAGTGCAGGTACCCTGCGAATTCAATCGGGCGGTAATTTACCCCTGTGCATTACTGCATTCCGGTGACATCTGCGCCGATTTCACGCCCGACCTGAATCCCTATACCGGACGCTTCACTATAACGTCATTTTTGCGCTAAACCGCGCACAGGTAATCAAATAAAATCAGTTCAACAAAAATAACAAAATCAATAAATTGAATGTCAATTTAAGTAAGGATTTGGCCTATCCGCATTTCAAAAAAAGCACTTGTCATACAAAAAAAAATAATGGCTGCTGACGCCCCTCGCATGGAACAGTTAACAAGCCATTAACAGGTGCGATACAGGTGTATTGCATTTGGATTATTGCCTGCAACATACATTCAATCCGTCAGTACCGGGGCTATTTTGTTGCATTGCTTCAGGGGAATTGACACCGCAGGCAGGTATGGCACACACACAATCCCATACAGGACATAACAGATGAAAAAGCCACATCAGTTTAAACAATCCATGGTCACCAAAGCAGTTTCCGTACTGCTGGGTACGGCCACTGTGTTTCCCGTGGTCGCGCAATCCGCCGACCCGGTTGAAGTTATAGAAGTTACCGGCCTGCGCTCGAGTCTTGCCGAAGCTGCCTCAATTAAACGCGAATCCATTGGTGTTGTAGACGCCATTTCCGCCGAGGACATTGGTAAATTCCCGGATACCAACCTGGCCGAATCACTGCAACGCATCACCGGTGTATCGATAAGCCGCACAAACGGTGAAGGTAACGAAATTACCGTACGTGGTTTCGGCGGTAGCAACAACATGATCACGCTGAACGGCCGTATGATGCCAGCCGCCCAAACTTATGGTGGTGGCAGTGGCGCTGACGGTACCACCCGTGGTGGCAGTACCCGTGCATTCGATTTTGCCAACCTGGCATCTGAAGGTATTCGCGGCGTTGAGGTATACAAAACCAGTAAGGCCGACATTGCCACCGGTGGAATTGGTGCCACGGTAAACATTAAAACGGCGCGACCGCTGGATACACCCGGAGTACGTGCAACAGTGGGAGCCAAGGCGGTACACGACTCTACCAATCGCGCAGGCGATGACCTCACCCCAGAGCTGTCTGGTTTAGTGAGCTGGACTGACGATGACGCGAAATTTGGTGTAGCGTTAACCGGTAGCATTCAGGAACGTCACTCAGGCTATGTAGGCGCCACAGTAAACGACTGGAATATCGGCGTGTGGGGCGATCCAAACGACCCGGACACACTGTTCAATAACAGTGGTGATATTTATGAGAATGCGCCAGACGTTGGTCAGCTTTACGCCCGCCCTAACGACCTGCGCTATGCGTTTTCCGACACCGAGCGCACCCGTACTAATGCACAGTTAACCCTGCAATACGCAGCGTCTGACAACCTGGTAGCCACCTTCGACTACCTGTATGCGGAAAACGACATTCAGGAGCACCGCGGTGAAATTACTAACTGGGTGCAAAACGGTTCAAACGTGACCTCGGTTATTTTTGACGATGGCCCCGTAGCCACACCCATCTACATTGCCGAGTCATACCCCGGCACCGTGGATGAAGGCTATGAGCAACAATGGCGTGAGCAAACCAACACGCTGAATTCTGCGGGTATCAACCTGGAATATTTTGCGTCTGACAGCCTGAAGTTCTCTTTGGATGCACACAACTCGAAAATGGAAAGCTTGCCCAGTGGTCCGAGTGATAACGCAGCCTCGGGAGAAATTGCTGTAGGTATCGGTTCGCCTACCGTTACCTCGCGTGAATGGTGGTTTGACACCAAACTGCCTACTTACCGCAATGTGTATGACGACAGCGCACGCGGCAATGGCAACGGTATGATTGATGCGGGCGACGTAGGTTCATCCATTCTGCGCTTCCGCCATGCATCACAAGCCACTGAAATTACTCAAATCAAACTCGACGGCACCTGGATGTTTGACGATGGCGACATCGATTTTGGTGTTGAAACCCGTGCGATGGAAATGGTGGCACGCCAAACTGCAGGCGACAACATGACGCTGGGTAACTGGGGTATTGCTAACCCAGGCGAATTCTCCGACGGCCTGCTGCAACCTATCAATGTAGGCGCAATGTTTGACGACTTCGACACTGGCCAAAGTCAGGGAATTGGTTTTATTGCCGACCCTGTTGCGCTTGCCCGTGAAGGGATTGCACTGTATCCAAGCGATGCGAACTTCTTCGGAGTAAGCAGCGTATTTTCCAACAACGACGTGGTGAAAGAAGACACGGTAGCCGCTTACTTCCAGGTACGCATGAGCGGTGAAATGGGCGGTATGCCAGCCAACTTCCTGGCCGGTGTGCGTTATGAGAAAACCGACGTAACCTCAACCTCACTGGTAACCCCACCCAGTTACCTGGTTTGGGAAAACAACAACGACTTTAGCTTGTACACCGATCCAAGCACCGACACCATTCCGCTGTCGGTGAAAGCCGATTACGACCACCTGCTGCCCAGCCTCGACTTTGACATCATGTTAACCGACGATGTGAAAGCCCGCTTCTCGTACAGCAAAACCATTGCCCGCGCAGGCTATGGTGACCTGCGCGTTTCACCCAGCGGCTTTGGCACATCGGGTTCAACACTCAACGGCACCCGCGCAACGGCAAGCTCGTCTAACCCGGCCCTGCTGCCACTTGAGTCAGACAACTTCGACGTATCTGCCGAATGGTACTTCGACGAAAACAGCTATGCGTCGGTGGGTTTCTTTGAGAAACGCGTGGCTAACTTTATTGGTACCGGTCAGGAAGATCGCTCGTTCTTTGGCATTCTTGACCAAACCAATGGCCCTCGTGCTATTGCAGCGGCTGAAGCGTTGAGAGATCGCGGCTTTGCCGTAGACGACACGTCATTGTTTGCCATGATGGTATTGCTTGAACACCCCGAGGCATTCCCCAACGGCGCAGACGACTACACAGGTACCTCTGAACAGTTGCTGCAACTGGGTGAAACTCCCGGATGGGACATTATTCCTGAAGCCGGCGATCCAGAAATGGTATTCCGTACCAGCCTGCCCCAGAACAACAAAGAAGCCAAACTGTACGGTACCGAACTGGCTGTACAGCACTTCTTTGGCGAAACAGGCTTTGGTATTCAGGCCAACTACACGCTGGTTCGCGGTGACATTGGTTTCGACAACACAGGTAACCCGAACGTATCGCAGTTTGCCCTGGCAGGCTTGAGCGATACCGCCAACTTTGTGTTCATTTACGACAAAGATGGCCTGACGGCGCGGGTTGCGTATAACTGGCGTGACGAGTATTTGAACCGTATTAACTACCGCGGCTCGAATAACCCAACGTACGTAGAAAGCTACGCCCAAATCGATGCCAACGTGAGTTACGCGTTTAACGACCAACTGACTGTGTTTGTTGAAGGGATCAACATTACCGGTGAGAACCGTCGCGAGCACGGCCGTACCCGCAATCAACTGTGGTATCTGGAAGACTTAGGCGCCCGCTATCAGCTGGGTGTGCGTTATAACTTCTGATATCGTAGGCTGTAACATCGTTGCCGGGCACCTGCCCGGCTTCGTTGTTTATTTTTCACCTGCCCGGACACACTATGGCTACCTTACAATTACTTAATAATATTACCCATAAAGATCTTCGTGTGCAGTCGCACTACAGCGCAACGTTTGGCGACAATATCAGCAGTGTGCTGGTTTTCCCCACCGAATTTGACGCGCTGCACAAAGAATACCCCGTGTTATTTCGCCGCCATGCCGAGCAAGGCATACAGGCCATTGCCC
Organism: Alteromonas sp. AMM-1; assembly: GCF_047290655.1. Taxonomy (NCBI): domain Bacteria; kingdom Pseudomonadati; phylum Pseudomonadota; class Gammaproteobacteria; order Alteromonadales; family Alteromonadaceae; genus Alteromonas; species Alteromonas sp. AMM-1. The sequence continues at coordinate 24,359 of NZ_JBLBUE010000009.1, forward strand.
TACTGGGCCTCTGCGCTGGCGAAAACCTGTATTTAAACGAACACTATCCTCAGCCGCCTGTAGCAGGCAGCTGGATGGCCCGCTACGTTCCCGGTCTGTTGGCCAAAGGGCCCTTCATGATTGGCTATCAACAGCAAAGTGGTGCCAGCGAAGCGGTGCTTCACGTCGACATGGACCACCCCAGAATAACCCACCCAATAAGCGACACAGAGAAGGATACGGGTAAACCGGTGTTTTTACCCAAAGGCGGCGAAAGCGATTACCTGCAGCATATAGTGGCTATCCTTAATCGTCTGCATTTGGGGCAGCAGGAAGCCAAGGCGTTTTATGCCGAGCTGGACCGCCTGAATTTACTTACGCCGGTGAATCTGGCCATCACCTTGTCTAACGGCGATAAACTGGAAATTCAAGGCCACGAAACCATTTGCAAAGACACCTTTGCCGCATTACCCGCTGACACACTTGCCATGCTGCACCAAAAAGGCTGGCTGGCCTATGTGTATGCGATTCAATCCTCACTGCATAATTTGTCGTGGTTAATTGACATGAAAAACGCATTGGAGCACAGCCGCTCATGAGCCATTCACAGCCGAATCATTCAGCGCAAACAACCAAGCCCCATGTTGTCATAGCCGGTGGCGGTACTGCCGGATGGATGACTGCTGCCGCGCTGGTAAAAAAGCTTGGCCCGCTGATCCGGATTACGTTAGTTGAATCGTCTGACATTCCCACCATCGGCGTTGGCGAAGCCACTATTCCGCCATTGCGGGTCTTTCATCAGCTATTGGGTATTAACGAAGCCGACTTCATGCGCGCCACGTCTGCCACCTTTAAACTGGGTATTGAATTTGCCAGTTTTGGCAAGCTCAACCAACGCTACATTCACTCGTTTGGGCAAACTGGTCAATCGAGCTGGCTGGCTGAGTTTATTCATTTCTGGCGCGAAGGGCTGGACCGCGGCATCGCTACCGATTACGGCAGCTATTGCCTGGAACTGGCAGCGGCCAAAGCCAATAAATTTTATACCTCTGGGCAAAACGCACCGCTGAATTACGCTTATCACTTAGATGCGGGTGCCTACGCCACGTATTTGAAACGCTTGTCGGTGCAGGCAGGCGTTAAGCATGTAGTAGATACCATAGAGCAGGTAACACTAAACGACACGGGCAATATTGATGCATTGAAGCTCGCACAGTCGGGCAATTTACAGGGTGATCTGTTTATCGATTGCACCGGTTTTCGCTCGCGGCTGATGGGCGAGGCATTGAACGTGGGCTACGAAGACTGGTCACACTGGCTGTTTTGCGACCGCGCACTGGCAGTACAAACCGAACTCACGCCACCGCTAAAGCCTTACACGGTAGCCAGTGCCCACAGTGCTGGCTGGCGCTGGGAAATTCCGCTGCAACATCGCATGGGCAATGGCTTTGTGTACAGCAGCCAGTTTCTCGACGACCACGCAGCGCGTGACACCTTCAGCAAAGCACTAAGCAATAAACCATTACAGGAGATACGCGCATTACAGTTTACCACCGGCCGACGCTTAAAAGCCTGGCATAAAAACTGTGTGGCAATTGGCTTGTCCAGCGGCTTCGTGGAGCCCATGGAATCCACCAGTATTCACCTGATCGTAATGGGCATTACCCGGCTTATGCAGTTGTTCCCCTACTCAGGTAACACTCAGCATTTGCAGGACGAATACAATGCGCAAACGCAAACGGAGCTTGAGCGTATCCGCGACTTTATTGTGTTGCACTATCACGTAACCCAGCGCGAAGACTCGGCGTTTTGGCGTGCCTGTAAAAACATGCGCATCCCCGACTCACTGGCCGAACGTATTGAGTTGTTCACAGAGCACGGCCATGCCTTTCAGAAAGCCAGCGAATTGTTTCGGGTAGATTCCTGGTCTCAGGTAATGTTGGGTCAGGGTATATTGCCGCAAAACTGGCATCCGGCAGCGAAAATGATGAGTGACGAACAGTTAGCCGGGGCACTCAAAAAAGGCCAGATGGAAATCAGTCAGCGCGTGGCACAACTGCCGGAACACGGCGCGTTTGTGTCTCAGTATTGCGGGATTGGGATGTAGATTAAGATTGGGCAGTGGCCAATAATGTAGCCTGTAACTTAGCACGTAACATAGCGTAAATTCAGATAATAAATTCAGCACATAATTGAAATAGCTGCGGCGAAGAGGCTGCCCTACTTGTGCCACTAGCATCACGGCTAAACAGTCGTCCCTGGACGCGGCCTGATTGCCATCCCAAAACAGCACCGTAGCCGTGATCCCAGGACGGCATCCTAGCCGTCATCCCAGAATCGCTCAGCGATATCTGGGATCTCCAACGTTACCCTATCAGCCTGGTCATTACCCCAGCGGATGCTTGATCAGGTAATTCGCCACTGCAAATTCATAAAATTGAGCGATGTTCAGCGCTTGTATACGAGGCCAGTATGTTGCCGCGGCCTCAGGCCCTTGCTTCCCCAAGTGCTGTAATGCGGCAATAAACAGCGCCTCAGATTGCTCACACCGATCTGTGGAGTAGTCGAGAAGTTGCGCTTCGCTTATTTTGCCTTTAGCGAAATCCAGCATATGAATGTGCCACTCATCAAGCTTGTATTCATCTTCAATGGTAGACAACAAACGTTGTCGGGTAGCCTCATCGCCAAGCATGGAGTAACTCATTGCCCCGTATACAACACCATAAAAATTCGAGTCATCATTTTCCCGGTAAACGTTCGCGAGTTGGGTTACTTGCTCCCAGTTTCCAACCGCAATATTGGCAAATATTTTGGTCTGTAAAATGACCGCTTTAGCATTGTCAGGATCTAAGCCGGTATCATTCAGGATCTTATTTAATTTCTGATCCCAGAAGTACATTTCAAACAAAAAATCGCTGTTTGTAGCATCTAACTTGGCAGCTTTGCTGGCGGCAAATGTCGCCAGGGTATATTTACCCTGAAAACGCAACGCTTCGGCCAGTTGTGACTGATAAAGCGCATTGTCGGGTACCAGCTTAGTGAGGCGACCGGCTTCACTGGCCACCTCACTGAAGGCATTACCAATGTCGCCTTTGCACTGCTGTGCTTCCAGGTAACTGGTGCGATAATGCACCCAGTCAGACAAGAGTTCGGGTTCTTCGTTGTTCCTTTTCAATCCTGTTGCAGCAACAAAATTTGCCAGTTCCAGCTTGTCCTGCTGGTAATAGAGATACGCCAACGCGATGTACGCATTGATGAAGAAAGGATTATCCTGCAGGCTCTGTTGCAGCATTTTAGTTTTCTCCAAATCACTTTGTGGTGGAGAAATCAGGAATTGCACATACACCGGTGGCGCCACGTCAAGCGTCGCTAAGAATGGATGTTGTTTATAAAATGCCTGCCATTTGTCCAGATCATAATGCTTATCAACAAAGCCCTTTTTAAGGTTCAAGCGATAGTACTGAAAGGCAAAATAGCGATCTGTTGGTGCCAGTTGCAGACCTTTTCTAAGATTAGACTGCAGCTTACTAAGCAAGGTTAAATCTGGCTCTTCATCAAACGTGGCTAACTGATAAGCCACCAGTTTCTGCAGCGCCTCGGTGTCTTTGGGATATTGCTGAACGTTTTGCAGCAACGTCTGTTCTTCAGCAGAGACATAGCTGACCTCTGGTGTTGTAGACGAACAGGCGCTCAGTAACATAACGCTGGCCACCAGCACAAATTGAATAGACTTCATCGTATTGTCCTTAATACTGATAACCGAGCGCTTCTGCACGTTTAAAGGCTGAATCAGAGGCTTCATCATTGCCATTGAAGCCCTGCACTATACCTAACAGGTACTGCACTTCGCCGTTGTCCTGATGTCCCGCCGCCAGCGCTTTTATGTACTCCAGTGCGTGCTCAAATTCAGCATTGTCGAGCATTGCTCTGGACCGGGCTATTTTATCTTCCAGGCTGACATCATCGTTTACAGACGGTTTAGCCAGGATTTTTTCAAACACAAACATGCTCTCACTTTGCTTTTGAAATGCGTCGATAGCAGCATAAAAATCAGGGTAATCTTCCGCAGAAATCGTTTGAGCAAATAATACAAACGTTGTTTTAGCGATGACCTTGTCATCTTTGGCTTCAGCTGTGTGAGTGACTTCAAAATACGGATTCTGGAAGTTCCTCGCCATATTCTGATTAACCAGCCTGGCCTTATCCCAGGGAGAAGGATAAACCGACTCAATGTTCACAGTGATAGGCACCTGAATGTGCAAGCCCTGTTGTCGGCTTGCCGGTGGCTCCATGGTTGAAAACCCGGTAAATACCTTCAATATCTGGCTGTATCCCATTGAATAGTGGAAGTTTACAATCTCATCACCCAGAGTGAGCAGATTATTAAACTCGCCGCTTACCACGAAAGGCGTTGAGATATCGGCGGGATCTGACGCCACGTAAGAAGATACCCGGTTATCATGCGCAAATGGCGAAAGTAACTGTTCAATTACCATCAGCTTCTCTGGAGAATACTGATAGTAATTTCGCAGATTGGTTTCTACGTCTCCGTTAAAGGCCATTTTCACATCGATACCAATTTGCTTATCCTCTACCCGGTAATCGATGTTTACGTTAGCTACGTTATCTTCTGGCTGAATCGCCGGAATCTTCACCAGCCGCCCTTTCTTACCATCTACAACAAACGTGTTTCGATCGCCAAACTGCGCCGTAATGCCTGGGAAAGTACCCGTTTGCCCACTGGTATCCAGCCAGTAGCCACCGTCTTTCGAGTCCACATAAGTAATCATGTGATTAAAATCAAGAACCGGCAGATCATCGAAAATCAGGTTGCCGTTGTACGTGTTTATCAGCGCAGGGAATGCTTGTACGCCCCCTTCTTTTAGCAAGGCAATAATCAGCGTGGTTTGGTCTTTACAATCACCATAAGCATTGTTGAGTACTTCTTCAGCGGTATGCGGCTGATAACCGCCGCGGTTAACGTGCGCACCAATATAACGCACATTTTTTTGCACATATTCAAATACCGCTTTGACCTTTTCACGCTCACTGTTTAAACCCGCAAACAATTTACTCGCCAGCTCAGTAATATTTTGTGCTTTTACTTGTGTGGGAGTAAACATGTCCGCATACCAGTCATCAATGGTTTGCCAATCGTTCATCGTTGAAACATACACAGCAGGCTGCATGTCGTCGATGGGCGGCATACCCGATTCAACTTCGATTCCATCCAGATCGGTCATTTGCCATACGTACTGAACATTTCCGTCTTTTTTAGTGATAACAGGGGCAATATCAGTATTGCGATTCTTGGTGTAGAACGGGGTACTGGCCGGTAGGGTGAGTGTATTGGTCGATTCCAGAATGGGATCAATTCTCAACCAATTTTTTTGCGGCAAAAATTTGATATACCGAAAACCAACAGATGAATACCACTGTCCCTCAACAATCGGCTTGGTTTGTTCTTCATATATCTGATATTCAATGATATTCCCAACCTTTAGCTGCGGAACGGCAAATTCAATTTGCTTCATATCATCAAGGTAATCATCGGAGTTGGCAGATACTTCCGAGATTGCATCCTTTTGCATCTCGAATATCTGTCCATCCGGTGTAATTACCCGGGCAAACTCAATTTTGCTGTTGTGATAATAGGCGTTAAAAGAATTAACCAGTTTCGAGTAATCCGACACGGCTTCTTCATTGGTGAGATAAATGGCCCGGTAAAAGCGCGCTGTTTCAAACAGCTTGTCGTTTACATTTACCTGATTGCGGCGACTGAGCAATACTGCGCCATGTTTGGCAAAGGGTTCGGCCCTGCTCTTCAGGCTTAACAATGTCGCTTTATCCGGCCCAATACTGATAGAATTTGCTATCGCGTGTCCGGCTAAACAATACATTACCAACGCTACAGCCAAACAGAATTTAACTACCATCCTTTCTTTCCTTGTAGAGGTTTAAGTACTGATGCTAACAGGTTTTTGGGTACCTTTGGAAGCTGCAAGCAACACCTGTTCACACGCTTTATAATCGACCATCACAACATGCGGGCAATCTTTAATAGCCACACCAGATGGCTACCCTGTTAGCGCACCATTTAGTCGAAACGGGTACTGAAATTTAGTGCTATTTCCGCCACGGCATGGCCAGTATTACTTTACGAAACTGCGTTAAACAAAAACGCCGACCTTATTTCTCAGCTTCTTCAGATTGAAATTCAAGATGCACCCATTGCCCAACTTGCCTGACCGGCTTCCCGTTTTCGATCTTCAAACGGTATTTCCATTTCGATAGGGTGAGGACTGCCTGTTGCTCAAATGCCTTTGAACCTGAAGAGGCAACAACCTGAATATTGTCAGTTGTGCCGGTTTCCGTAATGTCGAATAACAATTCTACCCAACCGGTATCCGGTTCATTTACAAGGGGTTCAGTGATGTAGGATGGTGACGGTATGCCTGTTGTATTTAAATTTGAGTTAGGAGTGGCAGAACATGCCAATATCAGAAATAAAGATACAACAATAAACATGCTTTTGATCATAGTTCCATCCAGAAAATACCTGTCCATTACTTGTAATAATTTACCGTAACAAGTTGATTGTAGCCTATCAAAATGTATGGCATTTGGTGTTACTCGTTTTATTCAGTTCAGGTTCTGGCTAAGTCTCTTTTCTTGCGAGATCCCTGATATCGCTGCGCGATTCAGGGATGACGGGATAGGAAAATTGAGGGCTACTACTTAATATGCTGTGTTATCGCGTCATACGCTGGTTTCGGGCGACCATGGCGGTCGAACAACAGCGGGTGATCGGTACGACCGCGAATGGGCCAGTTATTTCGCCATGAGTCGGCGTCTGTGGTACCCCAAAAAGTCACTCTGTTAATGCTATCTGCATGTTTAAGAAACAGCGTGAACAGTTGTTGATACAAGCTGGCAAGCTGCTGTTGCTGTGCGGCAGGCAAACCATTTGTATAAGGATCAAATACCGGGTGAGCAGCAAAGCTCTGGCTGATGTCTGCACCGTTAAAGGCATCGTCTGGCAGTGGCAATACCGATATATCCAATTCGGTAATGGCAACCGCTACACCAGCCTGCTTCAGCGAAAGAATACTCTGCTCAATGTCAGCCAGCGATGGATAAAACAGAGAATAGTGGCCCTGCATGCCCACCGCATCTACCTTAATACCCGCGGCTGCCAATTGTTTTACCAGCCTCACAGCACCGGCCACTTTGGCGGGCTTATACAGGTTGAAGTCGTTGTAATACAACTGCGCTGCTGGGTCGGCTTCCCTGGCAAAGCGAAATGCGTACACCAAAAAATCGTCGCCGATGATTCGCCGCCACGGCGTATCCCGCAATGTCCCATCTTCGTTCAGGGCTTCATTAACCACGTCCCATCCGTACACCTTACCCTTGTAACGCCCAACCAGTGTGTGAATATGTTCACGTAAACGATTGAGTAATGTGTCACGACTTACCGGATTACCCTGCTCATCCTCAAACACCCAGTCTGGCGTTTGCTGATGCCAGACCAGTGTATGGCCAATCACACTGGCTTTGCATTGCTCAGCAAGGGCAATCAGCTCATCGGCCATGACAAAATTAAATTGCCCGGGCGCAGGCTGAATGTGCTGCCACTTCATCGCATTTTCAGCCGTAAACGCATTAAACTCCCGGCACAATAATGCACTTGTTGCAGGGCGCTCCCCCATCAAGTCACGAGACTTGATGGCGGTGCCAATCAGAAAACTATTCTGATACTGGTGGGCTATCCCCTTAGGTGCAGTGCTTTGAGGAGCGCCCTCCTTGGGTGCCGCGCTTTCATGAGTTGTGTCCACAGGTGCAGCAAAAGCCACACCTGATATTACCCACAACAACGCCGAGCAAAGCGCCAGTGGTTTTTTCAGCAAGTTGTTCATTTAGTTTATTATCACCGTAGCGTGGGCAATTTTGTTGCCTTTGCTAAAGCCTGGCTGACCATCGCCCACATACACTTCGAGCTTGCCTTTGTAAGGCACTTTGTTGCCATTGGTATCTATGTAAACCAATTCGTCTGCGGGTACAGTAAGTTGCACCGACACCTGTTCGCCGGATTTAACCGCGCTGCGGGTAAACCCTTTCAGGCTCACGTTGGGCGTGCGCACCGGGGCGTCGGGCATACGCACGTACAGCTGAGTAACCTGTTCAGCATCGTAATTGCCTGCATTTTTCAGTGTTACTGACAGTGTTAAATCACTGCTCACCGCCAACGCTGACGGGACCTGTAATTCACTGTACTGCATGTCGGTATAGCTCAGTCCATAGCCGAACGGATACAACACGTCGCCCTTGAAATAACGGTAGGTGCGGTTTGTCATGTCGTAATCGTCAAACTTCGCAAAGCCATCCAGATTGTGGTAGAAGGTTACCGGCAAACGGCCTGACGGACTCACATCACCCCACAGCACACGAGCAAGTGCGGTACCGGTTGCTTCTCCGGGATAGAAAGCTTGTACGATGGCATCGACATGCTCATTTTCCCAGTTAAGTGCCATGGCACTGCCACTGAAGTTCACCAATACCACTGGCTTACCTAGCTTATGCATGGCTTTGATCAGTGCCTGCTGTTCAGCGGGCAATGCTATGCTTGAACGATCACCGTAGTCGAAGCCTTCCAGTTTAACCGGCATTTCTTCGCCTTCGATACGCGGCGAAATGCCCACGGCCATTACAATTACATCGGCTTGTTCTGCTGCCTGCTTAGCGTCAGCCAGCAGTTTGGCGCTTTGATTCACCCAGCGTAATTGCCACTCCTGCAGCAAGTTGTCGGCGGTATTCGATACTGGATCAGTAGCGAAAACATGGGTAATTTCCAGCGCATAGGTTTCGCCCGCTTTCAGCGACACAGCCCCCTGCACCGGTTTACCATTCAGGCTAATAGTGCCGTTGCCATCAAACAGGTAATCATCGCTTGTGGTAGGCACCAGCTCGGCTTTAACAACCATGCCGTAGTCGTCGAGCATCTTACCCGTTACCGGCGAGTGCATGTTGCGAATGGTTAATTCGTTCAGCGTTTCTGTTGCTGCGGCCTCACCGGTCATGTTGGCAGGGAAATGCGGATGTGCAAAGTTGGTCATCTTTGAACGCTCAACGGCAAAATAAGAGACTTTCGCACCCGGTTGCAAATTGCCATTAGCGTCGCGGTGGAACAACACGTCGCTGTCCAGGGTTTGCCAATGACCATAAATATCGGCAATCAGCGCACTGCCTGGCGCATAGGTTACGTTTTCTTTACCTACTTTATTTGCAATGCCGTCTAACACAGTTACCGGATTCACCGGCAAACCATTGTAGTTGCCCAGCAATACGTCCTGATTGTCGCCATTGGGGCCAATCACAGCCACCTTAATGCCTTGTTTAAGTGGCAATACGCCATTGTTCTTTAACAACACTAACGACTTTTCACTGGCTTGTAGGGTGAGCGCCAGATGCTCAGCCGACCCCACGCTTTCCATAGGGATAGACGAATAAGGCACGCTGCTGTCTGGATCGAACATACCCAGCTTAAAGCGTGTCATGAACAGCCGGGTAACAGCTTGATCGATAAGTGACTCTTCAATAAACCCTTTTTGCACTGCGAAGGTCAAGTTGGCGAAGCTACTGAGCGTACCTACCCCGCAGTTGAGATCGGTACCGCTGTTCACCGCCCAGGCCGCCGCTGCAGCTGGAGCCCGTGTAGACGCATGGGCGGTGCGGTCGTAGAAGTCGGCAATGGCACCGCAATCCGACATTACATGGCCGTCGAACGCAAACTTACCGCGCAATATGTCTTTTAACAGCATGTCTGAGCCACAGGCTGGCATACCGTTAACCCGGTTGTAGGCACACATTACGGCTTCTACATCGGCATCCACCACAGCCTTTTCGAACGCGGGTAAATAGGTCTCGTAGAGATCCTGATCTGACACCACGTAGTTGTCTGAATGGCGGGTAATTTCGGGACCATTGTGCACTGCAAAGTGTTTGGCGGTAGCGGCGGTTTTCAGGTAAGTATCGTCTTCGCCCTGCAGACCGTTGATAAAGGCCACGCCTAGCTCACCAGTTAAATACGGATCTTCGCCATAAGTTTCCTGACCGCGTCCCCAGCGGGGATCGCGGAAAATATTGATGTTCGGTGACCAGTACGTCAGTCCCGCATAGCGATACGTTATACCCTGCGCTTTAAACGCATGATGTTTCGCACGACCTTCGTCGGAAATCACTGTTGCAATGTCATTCAGGAACTCGCGATCCCACATGGCGGCCATACCAATCGCCTGAGGAAATACGGTTGCCTCGCCAGCCCGCGCAACACCGTGCAAAGCTTCATTCCAGTAATCGTAGGCTGGTACCCCCAGGCGCTCGATGGCTGGGGCATCGTTATACATTTGCGCTATTTTTTCAGCCAAGGTCATGCTGTCAACCAGCGCTTTTACCCGGGTTTCCATAGGCAGAGCGGTATTCAGGTAATCAGGCTGCTGTTGCGCGGCTTGTTTTGCCTGATTCGCTGGCGATTGAGATTGAGAACAGCCAGTCAGGGCTAGCGCGATGGGCAGAGCAGTACACACCAGTGCTTTTTTTACGGTATTGGCCGTTGGTTTAACGAACATCTGTTTCATATTTGAATCACCTTGGGAAGTATTCAGGCAAGATACCGCAACCACCAACAGGCACAATTAGCCTACGGCAAAACGTAAGCCAAATGTAAAAAAACGCTATATTTGTTCAAAGACGGGAATACAAAGACACGCCAATTGACGTATCTTAATGTATGATAAAATTACAATTTTTGCTTTTAAGGGCAAATTACAAAGGGCAGCGAATGTGCTGCTCAATAGTGGATTCGTAGTAAGCAAACAAACGCTGATGAGTGGTTTTATCGATAACAGGTAACTGACTCACACTGGCATTTTGCGTTACCTGAAACGCTGAACTTGCGCCGGGAATAATGGTAGTTACCGCGTCGTGATCCAATATCCAGCGCATGGCAAATTGCGCCATCGTCATCCCTTCCGGCACTGACTGCTTCAGAATATCCACTATTTCAAGCCCCTGGTTAAACGCAATACCGCTGAAGGTTTCACCCACGCTGAACGCTTCGCCGTCCTTGTTATAATTGCGATGGTCTGTGGCCGCGAACGCCGTATCTTTGCTGAACTTGCCACTTAACATACCGCTTGCCAGCGGCAGACGCACAATAATGCCTACCTGCTGGGCTAAAGCCCGATCAAACAGGGCTTCTATTGGACGCTGACGCAACAGATTAAAGATAATTTGCAGCGATTGCAGATCGCTGTGCTCAAGGCAAATCTCTGCTTCTTTGTGTGTTTCCACACTGGCACCAAATGCGTTGATCAGGCCTTCCTGCTGAACTTCGCGAAGCCAGTCAAAAATATGCCGTGCGGCAAGCACTTGCTCGGGCACGCAGTGAAGCTGCAATAAATCGATACAATCACGTTGCAAGCGGTCTTGTGCTCGACGCACACTGTCACGCAGATCCGTTAGGCTATACCCGTCGGGATAGGTATCCGCTGCACGTCCGTATTTAGTGGCTATCACTGCCTCTGGTGCAAGCTTATTCAATAACCTACCCAGGTATTGCTCGCTGATGCCGTTGCCGTACACATCGGCGGTATCAAAAAAATTGATCCCCTCTTTTACCGCCTGTTCAATCACCGCTTCAGCAGTGGCGGCAGACACCGGGCCAAAGTCGCCGCCCAATTGCCAGCAACCCAAACCCACTTCACTCACCGACAGACCGGTGCGGCCCAACGTCCGGCTGTGTACTTGTGTCTTATTCGGTGACTTGTGCGATGACTTATTCATATTGCGCTCCACTTGTTTTTGCCAACAACGCCAGTGCCGTATTAACTGCGTTGTCGGGAGTAAACCCAAAGTGAGTTAACAATACGCCACCCGGTGCAGATTCTCCGAATCGGTCCATCCCGATAATGGCACCTTCTGTCCCAACGTACTTGTACCAGAAATCTTTGTGCGCGGCTTCAATCGCCAGCTTTGGCGTACCGGCAGGCAATACGGATGCACGGTAACCAGCGTCCTGTGCATCGAATCGTTCGGTACAGGGCATAGACACCACACGCACGGCAACGCCCTGCTCCGCCAATGTTGCAGCTGCTGATACCGCAAGCGACACCTCGGAACCGGTGGCAATGATAATCAGTTGCGCCTGCGTGACTGGCTCAACCAGCACGTAGCCCCCCTTTTGAATACTGGCTACCTGTTCATCCAGGCGTTGCTGAGCCTGGGTATTCTGACGGGAAAATACCAGCGCACTTGGCCCTTGCTGGCGCATAATGGCCTGGCGCCAGGCTTCCGCCGTTTCTGCCGCGTCGCATGGGCGCCAGGTTTCAAGCTGTGGTGTCATGCGCAGGTTTGCCAATTGCTCTATGGGCTGATGCGTCGGGCCGTCTTCGCCCTGCCCAATGGAGTCGTGCGTATAAACAAAAATGCTCGGTACTTTCATCAGCGCTGCCATTCTCACGGCATTGCGAGCGTACTCCATGAACATTAAAAACGTGCCGCCATAGGGAATAAAGCCGCCGTGTAGTGCTATGCCGTTCATTATGGCGCTCATGCCAAATTCACGCACACCATAGAAGATGTAGTTTCCAGCGGGATCGTCCTGAATGCCCCTGGCATCCGGCCACAGAGTCAGATTTGAGCCAGCCAGATCAGCCGAGCCCCCAATCAACTCAGGTAACAAAGCCGCGTACTGCCCTATTGTATTTTGAGAGGCTTTACGAGTGGCTATATCTGCCCCGCTTTGTTGGCAAGCACTTACATACTCAGCTGACTTTTGCGCAAAGTCTGCGGGTAATTCGCGATCCATTACCCGGCGACGGAACACACTGGCGAGCTCTGGATAGGTGTTAGTGTATTGCTCAAATAAGGCTAACCAGTCAGCCTCGCGTTGCAGCCCTTTAGGTTTAGCATCCCATTGCTGGTAAACACCCTCGGGTATGTCAAATGGCGCGTAAGGCCAGTTAAGCTGTTTGCGTACCAGCGCAATCTCATCCTCGCCCAGCGGTGCACCATGACAGTCATGGCTACCCGACTTATTGGGTGAACCAAAGCCGATAGTGGTTTTGCAACAAATCAGTGTGGGGCGCGTTGTTTCGGCTTGTGCCTGAGAAATGGCATTGGCAATGGCGTCAGGGTTGTGGCCATCCACATCCGCAATTACCTGCCAGCCATAGGCCTGGAAACGTTTAACGGTATCATCACTAAACCAGCCCTCTACGTGACCATCAATAGAAATGCCGTTATCGTCCCAAAACGCAATGAGTTTACCGAGCTTTAAGGTACCCGCAAGCGAACAGACTTCGTGGGAAATACCCTCCATTAAGCAGCCATCGCCCAGGAAACAATAGGTAAAATGATCGACCACACTAAACTCAGCACGGTTAAATTGGGCCGCCAGGGTTTTCTCGGCAATGGCCATCCCAACCGCATTGGCAATACCAGCCCCTAGCGGCCCGGTAGTGGTTTCCACACCCGGGGTATAACCGTATTCCGGGTGGCCTGGGGTGTTAGAATGCAACTGACGGAACTGTTTGATATCGTCAATGCTTACTCCATAACCACTAAGATGCAGCAGGGCGTATTGCAACATGGAACCATGACCATTCGACAATACAAAGCGGTCGCGGTTTACCCACCCCGGATTGGCCGGATTGTGTTGGTAAAATTGCTGCCACAACACGGTGGCAATATCGGCCATGCCCATGGGCGCCCCCGGGTGACCCGATTTAGCCCGTTGCACGGCATCTACAGTTAACATGCGAATGGCGTTGGCAGCCAATGAGTGTGTGTCAGACATAATTCATTCCGGTGTAAAAGCAATAATTAGCCAGAGAGGGTAAACAGCCTGGTTGGGAGCAGCAATCTCCTAGCACAATTAAGTAATACCCATATTGAAAATCGTCACATTTGTGCGTTTGTGAATTTTTGGTGATTTTCACCACACATCGCTACTTTAAATGTCGGCATTCGGCCCGGTTTACGCTACACTGTGCGCACTTTTACAACTGGTAAGACGACTGCTGTGAAAACCTTTCTTCATACAATTAATGGCGCACTGTCTGCGTTGCTTTATGGGCTTAATACCTGCTTTTGGGTGCCCTTCGTGCTTTTTCTGGCTTTATTCAAGCTAATCCCCATTCCTTTTACGCAACGCGTGTTAACTTACATTCTGGATGCCTTTGCGGTGGGATGGATAAGTGTGAACAATCTCAACCAACGCATTTTCAGCCGCACCACTGTAGAAGTAACAGAACAGGGCGAGTTATCGCGCAACGATTGGTTTCTGGTGATTGCCAATCACCAGTCGTGGGTAGATATTCTGGTACTTCAGCGCATTTTTAATCACAAAGTGCCGTTTCTGAAGTTCTTCCTAAAGAAAGAGCTGATTTGGGTACCTGTATTAGGTCTGGCCTGGTGGGCACTGGATTTTCCGTTCATGCGCCGTTATAGCAAGTCGTTTCTGGCTAAACATCCGCACCTGAAAGGCAAGGATATGGAAACCACCCAAAAGGCCTGTGAAAAGTTTAAATCGAAACCAGTGAGTGTGATGAACTTTGTAGAGGGAACGCGCTTTACCCCGCAGAAGCACGCTCGTCAGAAATCGCCATTCAAACATTTGCTGAAACCCAAAGCAGGCGGCATTGCATTTGTGCTGAATGCCATGGGTGGCCAGTTGCACAAATTGATTGACGTTACCATTCACTACCCACAGGGCATTCCTACCTTTTGGGACTTTGTCAGTGGTAAAGTAAACGACATTCGGGTACACGTTAACGTCACCCCCATTAAAAACTTGTTTCCGGCACACATCAATATCAGTGAGTATTTCGACAGTGCCGAGCAACGCGCGCGTTTTCAGCAATGGCTGAATGAGCAATGGCAAACCAAAGACAACCTACTAGAAAATTGGAAAGCAGTATAAAACCATGATCAGACGGTTACTTGCACCCCTCATATTTTGTATCCATTTACCGCTGCAACTGGCCAATCTGGCGCTATGGGGCATGCTGATTATTAGCCTTGGACTGGTGAGGTTTTTACTGCCAATCCCGTTAATTCAGCGTGCACTGGCTCCGGTAATGAATGGCTTTTTGTTGTGCTTTGGTACGTGTAGTGTGCTGCTCATCCGTTTGTTTAACCCCATCACTATTACGCGCAACATTCACGGGCAGTTAAGTAAGCAAAGCTGGTATCTGATTGTGGCCAATCACCTTAGCTACCTCGATATTGTGCTGTTAATTGAGTTTGCCAGTTTTCGCATTCCGGCCCCTAAGTTCTTCCTGAAACAAGAACTGATTTGGATGCCATTTGTAGGCCTGGGTGCGTGGGCGTTAGAAATGCCATTCATGAAGCGGTACTCACAACAGTACCTGAAAAAGCATCCGGAAAAGCGCGGCGCAGATATTGAAACCACCAAGCGCTCCTGCCAGAAGTTTCGCCATCAGCCCACTACCGTAATCAACTTTGTTGAAGGTACGCGCTTCACACCGCAAAAGCACACGGCAAAACAAAGCCCATTCCACCATCTGCTGCCTCCTAAGGCGGGTGGCATTGCCTTTACCCTGGCTACCATGGGAGAATTATTCACGCATATTCTGGACGTAACCTTACTGTACCCAGATAACAGCAAACACCCCATGCTGTCGATGGTAGCGGGCCAGATGACCCGTATTATTATTGACGTAAACGTGATTGATGTGCCGGAAGAAGCCATTGGCGATTACTACAACGACGAGGCTTTTAAAACCGGCTTTCAACACTGGGTGAACAGCGTTTGGCAACGCAAGGATCACACTATTACCAGGTTATTGGCAGGAGAATAAATACCCATGCTGACCGCCGCCAGGTTTCGCGAACAATTTTTATCGGTACTCCAGGAATTTGATGCCGGTATCGTTTTAAACAACCCACTATACAATACGCTGGCACTGGCGTTTATTGCAGTCGTCGCCTTTGCATTCCATTTGGGCGGCAGATTGTTTCTGCATTCAGTATTAACCCACTGGATCACTAAAACACAAACCAACTGGGATAACGCCCTTCGCGAGCACGGTTTCTTTAACCGCTTAATTCATCTGGTACCTGCATTAGTGGTGTTTCTGATCACCCCTATTTTGTTAACTGACGACAGCCTGCTTTATGCGGTTGTGATGAAAGCGGCCCTGCTGTATTTAATGCTGATAGCGCTGGTGTCTACCAGTGCGTTGCTCAACACGGTAGAAGACTGGTACAACACCACTGAGTTTGCACAAAAAGCCACGATCACCGGGTTTGTGCAGGTTATCAAGCTGTTACTGGCCATTTTGTTTATTCTGCTCAGTGTGTCGTTAATTGTCGATCGCAGCCCATTACTGCTGCTCTCGGGATTAACCGCCATTGCGGCGGTATTATTGTTGATTTTCCGCGATACCATTTTGGGATTTGTGTCAGGCATACAAATCACCGCGAACCGTTTGTTCAAAAATGGCGACTGGATACAAATAGATAAGTTTAATGTAGATGGCGAAATTATTGAGCTGGGCCTGACTAACGTTAAAGTGCGCAACTGGGACAATACCATTTCAACGCTGCCCACCTATAACCTTACCAACGAATCCATTAAAAACTGGCGGGGTATGCAGGAATCGGGCGGGCGTCGTATCAAGCGCGCCATTAACATCGATATTCACTCGGTAAAATTATACGACAACGAAAGTCTCAAAAAGGTAGCAAAAATTCGCTTTATCGCGGCCTATATCGAAAGCAAAATTCAGGAGTTACAGCGTTACCACAAAAATAACTCCATTGATGAGAATGACCTGCTGAATCGCCGCGCATTAACCAATATTGGTACATTCCGCGCCTACCTTGAGGCTTACCTTACCAAACACCCTAAAATTAATCAGGAAATGACATTAATGGTACGCCAGTTACCGCCCAGTGAATTGGGGATCCCGCTGGAAGTGTATTGTTTTTGCAGCGACAAAGCCTGGGTAAACTACGAAAAAGTACAGGCCGATATTTTTGATCATATCATGGCCATGTTGCCGTTGTTTGAGCTGCGGGCGTATCAGCGTGACTCGCATTTGTCGGCGCTGACTCAGATAGCGCATCAGAACAGCTAATACCAATTCGCTTAAACTGATTTACAGACATAAAAAAAGCGCGATTGCGCTTTTTTTATTTTACTACATTCGCTTGGTAACAGGGGTTATACAATGAGGTAACCCAGTACCAGAGACACTACCAGGCCAGATACACCCAGGTAGCCCATTTCGATTTTCTCGTGTAACGCTTCACTGCCTTGTTTGCTGCTCATGAAGCCAGAAATGATGCTGGTTAAACCTAAGGTAAAGGCCAATAACGCAACACCAAACAAAAGTGCATCAATCCACTCACTCATAATCTTATGTACCCTAGCCAAAATCTGCGCGTATTATGCACCAACCAAATAAAAATGAACATGCGGAATCACAATAATCCAATGAATATTGATTATGGTCAAAAACACCAACAATTAGTCAATACACCTTATTGATAGTGATTACTGCTCGCCAATCCGCGTCACAAAAAACGTAAATTATTGATATTTAAAAAATAAAAATATTGGCCCGGCTATTGCGAAGCCCATATCAAAGCCTGTTTATTGTAACAGCTGTTATACCAATTGCATGAAGAGGATCGCAATGAAAACAATCGCACTTTCAACTTTGTTTGCCGCAACACTGTGTACACTGCCAGCTCTGGCCCATACAGACGAGGATTCAGAGACAGGCAACCAGTGCAATACTCAACTGCATGGCTCAATTAACTATCAGTACGGAAAACTCACAGTCACCACTCAAGAGGGTGATGCTGTGCTGATCACGCCCAAACACGAATTGTTTATAAAGGGCGAAAAAGTGGAGTTGTCGGATGACGAACAACGTTGGGTAAGCGACTACTACACCAGCATTGAAACTGCCATACCCATGACAGTGCAAATTGCTACAGAAGGCCTGCATGTTGCCAGCTTTGCGGTAACTGAAGTATTTTCGGAAATGTTAGGCACCGACAATGAAATGGTGCAGGAGTTTGACGAATTCTTCACCGATCTGAAAGCCGAACTGAACACGCGTTTTTACGCCCCAGATGGCAGCTACCAGTTTAATTCTGAGGGCCTGAATGGTAACAATTGGATTGATGATGCCTGGGAAGACGAGTTTGAGTCTCGCGTGGAAAACCTGGTAGAGAAATCCATGGGACATATGCTCATGGCTATCGGCCGCCAGATGCTATTTGAAGATGGTGATATGGAAGATTTTGCCAGCCGCATGGAAAACTTTGGTGCCACCATAGAAGAGCGCGTTGGCGCACAAACCGAAGCCCTTGAACAAAAAGCCGACGAGCTGTGCACTGTGCTCGCCAAAGCTGACTATGCCGAAACTCGTATGCAGAAACATATTCCGGGTTTAAACGGCTTGGATCTGCTGGAAATCAGCCGCGAC
The DNA here is from genome assembly GCF_047290655.1 of Alteromonas sp. AMM-1. Classification (NCBI taxonomy): domain Bacteria; kingdom Pseudomonadati; phylum Pseudomonadota; class Gammaproteobacteria; order Alteromonadales; family Alteromonadaceae; genus Alteromonas; species Alteromonas sp. AMM-1. Next base: position 42,865 of record NZ_JBLBUE010000009.1, read on the forward strand.
TACAAAATGCAAAAGTAACGGATTTACTTAACCGCCAAGTAATTTATACCAATTCGCATAGAAGTTTGCCCTCTCAGAGTGAGTCAAAACGACTTAGATCACGACGCGCACTCTGAGGCATAGCCATTCTATGTCCAGAGGGCGCAACACAGATGTAAGTCGTTTTGGCCACTCCCTTCGGGCAACACTGGCAGACTTTTTAGCGTTGTTATGCTTGCTTGATTTGGAACCACCAAACCTGTGCAACCAAGCCTAGCTAAAAAGCCTGCCAGTGCTGCTGAGTGAGCAAACTTCTATGCGAATTGGTATTAAACCCGCTATTTCAACCCTTTTGCGTGATAGGCGCGTATACTGATGCAAAATCAATTTACGGGCTCTATCATGCAAAACAAGCTCCTGCTGTGCGGATGTGGTTGGTTAGGTGGCTACGCCGCAAAGCACTTTTCATCGCGCTATGTCATTACCGGTACTACTCGCAATCCAAGCAAAGCACAGCAACTCACTGAAGCAGGTATTAGCCCTTTAAAATACGAATTAGGGCAATCCGCTGACGCACTGGCAGACGCAGCCAATAACAGTATTGTGATCCTCAATATTCCGCCCGGCAGACGCAATCCTGACCTCTCTGACTTTACCCGCTCGATGTGTGAATTAATCACCGCGCTGTTTACCAAAGCCAAGCCTGCTTTAGTTATATTCATTAGCACCACATCGGTATACGGCGACAGCGAAGGCGTGATCACTGAAAGCTCAGCCGTTGCACCTTCAACGGCATCAGGGATTGCCCATGTTGAGATTGAACAGCATCTTGTGAGCACCGCCCCGCAACATAGCTATGTACTGAGGCTAGCCGGATTGGTTGGCCCCGACAGGCACCCGGTTAACACCCTTGCAGGGCGCACATTAACGGGCGCCAATCAGTTAGTTAACCTGGTGCATATAGATGACGTGTTACAGGCCATAGAGGCGCTTATACAGTTAAGGCCAACCAACCCAATATGGCACCTGTGTAGCAATGATCACCCCAAACGCGGAATATACTACCCTAAAATGGCATTGCGCCGCGGGCTCAACAATATTGAGTTTAGTGATAATCCGGATGAAACAAACCCGGGAGAAGGAAAACGAATTGATGCTAGCGCAACACTTAGCACACTGCAATTAGCGCTAAGCTACCCTAGCCCGTGGGACATGTAATCGCGGGCGAGGTAAACCTGCCCGCAACCCTAAGTAAGTAAGATTAACCGAACAGGCTGATACCGAAGTACTTAACCGCTACCGTATTAACAAATATTAATGCCAGAATTAACGGAATAAACGTACCTACCGAAATATCCACATAGCGTTCAAACCAGCTGCCTTTGTAATCCGGCGAACCCGTTTCCAATGCTTTATGCAGGTTGTGACGCTTCCAGCGATAGCTAACGAATAAACAAATCAGCAGGCCGTTCAGCGGCAGAATGGTGTCGTAGAACACATCATAAATAATATCGAAAAACGACTTAGGCGCACCGGCATAACTGGTAAATTCCGTAAAGAAATGCACAAAGCCAAACGACAACGCACACAGTACAGAAAACACCACTAACAGTAATCCCAGCACCACCAGCGCACGCGGACGGCTATAGTCTTTTTCGTCCATCAACGCCGCTACCGGTACTTCAAAAATAGACACCAGTGATGTAATGGCTGCAAAAAATACCAGCAGGAAGAAGATGCTGGCTATCGCTGATGCGCCCACGTAACCGATGCTTGCTTGCAACGCCAAAAAGATCTTCGGAAGGAACGAGAAAATCATACCAATAGACGATTCGCTCAATTCGGCAGGGTTAGTTTGCGGGTTAAAAGAAAAGATGGCAGGCAGCATCATCAAACCAGCAACAAACGCCACGGCCGTGTCGGTTAATGCCACCAGCTTGGCCGATTGTGGAATGTCAGACTGATCGTCGATATAGCTACCGTACGTGATCATGATCCCCATACCCAGACTCAACGAGAAAAACGCCTGCGACAAGGCGCCGTTGATCACCGAAGCATTAATTTTGCTGAAATCAGGGACCAGATAAAAGCTTACGCCTGCCATCGCATTGTCCTGGGTAAGCACAAAGATAACCAATAACAACAGCATCACAAACAACGCGGGCATAAGCAGTTTTGCTGCTTTTTCGATCCCCTGTTTTACCCCGCCCTGGAGGATCAGGTAAACAATGGCCAGCACCGCCGCCATGTAGATAAAAATACCAGGAGAATTAATGAAGGTGCCAAAGGTATCCGGATTAGCGAGAACGTCTAAATTACCGGTTAATGCCTCAAATAAGTAGCCGAAAATCCATACGGTGATCACCAGGTAGAATACGGCAATCATAAATGGCGTAATAATCGATAACCAACCTGCTACTTTCCACTTGGGGGAATTATCGGTCAGCTTTGCATAAGCGCCCAGCGGGTCTTTTTTTGCATAACGCCCTACCGACATTTCAGCCATCATCACCGGCAAACAAATTGCCGCAACAAAAATAGCGTACATCAGTAAGAACGCACCGCCACCGTTCTTTGCCGCCCCAACCGGAAACCCAACCAGGTTACCAATACCCACTGCAGACCCGGCTGCAGCCAAAATAAATCCGATGCGCGATCCGAACTGTTCTCTGGCCCCGCTCCCGCTCATACCCATTTCCTCATAGTAATTTTTATTTTTTTAACTTCGGGAAACCGTTTCTGGCAGCTTTATTATTGTCGTTAGCTTACCTGGTCCCTGGATCCGAATACGCCATGGTATCAATACCGTTGCCAAAAGTCTTGGGTTTAGGCGCGCCAGACTCACCGCCTGGCGCGAAATTGTTTACCAGCTAATGGATTTGCCCGCCCAGTCAATAAAATAAGGGCTTTCAGTAGGGTTTGAGTGCTCAATTATTTGCAGTAATTGGCTTGCAGTGTAAGCCGGAGTGAACAGCTTTTCAGGTTTAACATTGCGCTGGAAAGGCTTGGAAAGGGCGGAGTCGACTGTACCAGGGTGATAGCAAATCAAAGAGGTGTGCTTTGCCCGACGCGCGTATTCAACTGCAGCCGTTTTTACAAACATATTCAGCGCAGCCTTGGATGCGCGATAACCGTACCAGCCACCAAGCTGATTATCGCTGATACTGCCCACTCTGGCACTGAGCACAGTGAGTGTAGAAGGCCCTTGTACCAGATGATTTACCAGCAACTTTACCCATAGTGCAGGTACCAGGGTATTCACAGTAAAATAGTGCTGCATGGCGCTGGCTGACACGTCTTCCAGTCGCTTTTCAGGCGCAACATTACTGTCGTGTAACACGCCGGTAGTGCACACCACATGCGTGAAAGCAGTCCCTTCCGCCTTACAGGCAGACAGCCAGTCGTGAACGGCCTGCTCGTTACCGGTATCTAACTGAACCGGCACCACTTGCTTTGGTTTAGCACCAGTGTAAGCCCTGCGCGACACAGCATATACCACAGCGCTGCTGTAGCGTTGGCAAAATGCTTCAGTTACCGCCCTACCAATCGCGCCACCTGCGCCTACCACTAATACATTCATGGTTTCTTTAACTCACATTGCTGACAACGTTTTTGACCCGTAAGCCAATAGGAAATCTTGTAACGATGGCGCGCAAAGCGCACATAACACCAATCCGCAATCGGCTTGAAAAATGGCCAGCGCAGCGGCGCATAAAGCCAGCCTTTGCCCACCAGTTTCCACGCCAAATAGGTAACATCAAGACCATCGATAAGGCTGCCATCGCTACGCATTGCGTGAATACGGTTATTCAGCGCCTGCCAGTCGAGCATGGGAAAGCGCTGAGTAAAGTCGGCAGCCATAATGTCTTCAAACCCCAGTTTGCCCTCTGTGTTCAAGCGCATAAGATGACGCATCTCAAACAAGCAAAGCGGGCAATTCCCATCGTAAAAAACGATCAATTCAGGTGAAGGCGTCGTATTCATATCAGAACCTTCTATGCGAGTTGGTATTACTTTACTGATACGATGAAAATAGTGGGTTGGATGACTTGAAGAAACGACTTTTCGCCACCACACTGCATGCATTAGCAATTTTGGAGCAAATCTATGTCTAACACGGCGTCAGCTACCCTTGCCGGAGGGTGTTTTTGGTGTATTGAGTCTGCGTTTAATCAGGTACAGGGCATTAAGCTGGCTACCTCAGGTTACGCCAATGGCCACCTTGATTCCCCTACCTACGAACAAGTCTGCAAGGGCGATACCGGGCACGCTGAAGTGGTGCGCCTTGAGTATTTTCCGGATCAGATAAGCTACCGTGAAATTCTGGAAATCTTTTTTGCTCTGCACGACCCAACGCAATTAAACCGCCAGGGCAACGATATTGGCACGCAGTATCGCAGCGGGATCTTCTATCACGACGATGAACAGAAAGCTGAAGCCGAGAAAATCATAGCGGAAATCACCGTAGAAAACATATGGCCCAACCCGGTAGTGACCGAAGTAACACCACTGAACAATTATTTTGCGGCAGAGGACTATCACCAGTCCTATTTTAAAAACAACCCGCAAAACCAGTACTGCGCCATGGTAGTGGCCCCCAAACTGGCAAAGTTTAAAAAGACGTTTGCTCAGCGTCTGCGTTAATGGTTATTTGCCCCCGCCAAACCGGGGGCACATGCCCGGCTATTCGAACTGATAATCCAACCTGACTGCATGACAAGTACTTTGACCCGGCGAGTATTGCCAGGTAGATAAGGCTTGAACAGACGCAACGACAAAAATATCCGATGGTGATACTTCTATCACGTTGATGTTTACCGGTTTACCTTCGGCTGACAGATCAAATTCAAGCACCGCATAGCCTTCAATACCATCACGCGCAGCCTTGGCGGGATAACGCGGAGCCCCGGTTGAAATAAGTCGCATTTCTACAGAACTGGTAAGATTTTCTTCTTTAGACCGTTCAGGTATACCGCAGCGGGACGGGTATTTAATGACATTGTTTGCTTCTTTCGTCTGAGCGCAGGTATAACCTGCCGCAAGCACTGCGAAAAACAACAAAGTCCGGAGTATTAATTTCATCGGCGTTCCTTATCCTGTTGGTGTTGATTTAGTCTGGGATCAGCGGGGGGAACCGCGGCTCTATAACATGGGATTTAATAATTGACGTATGGGTCTCAGCACAATCGTGCAGCGGTAAAAGCACGTCATCCAACTCTGCGACATCGGTGAGTGCCAGTTTTGCCACAAAGCAATCATCACCGGTTACCCGCTCACAGCTCATAAATCGCGGCTGTTGTGCTATCAGCTTTTCTACTTTGTGCAATTCGCCGCTACGGGGTTTGATTCGCACCAGCGCCCGTAAGGTATAACCGAGCGCACGTAAATTTATCCGCAGACCAAAACCATCAATTACGCCGTTGTCTTTTAGTCGTCGTACCCGCTCTCCTACCGCCGGCCCCGATATGCCCACCAACTTGCCTATCTCAGCAAAACTCTGGCGAGCGTCCTTATTCAGGTATTCTAAAATTGCGCGATCCAGATGATCGATGGTCTTCATGTCCTCGTGCTCCTGACTTAGTTAAGCATCAAAAGTAAAAGTACTAATTTACTGCTATATCAAAAGCAATATAGTGGATTGGCCCGTAAAATCACAGTGAATCCAGCGCATTCACCTTGCTACACTATGTAACGAATATTCACTCAATCCTTTGCATAACGTCATGACTGTTCCCTTACTTTACGGAGACACTAATAATGAATTTACAACGTATTGCCGCTTTTAGTCGCGGCGATCTGGGCGGCAACCCGGCGGGCGTTGCGTTACTGAGTGCGCCACTGAGTGATCAGGACATGGCGCGTATTGCTGCTGACGTAGGCTATTCAGAAACCGCGTTTGCTTATCCGCTCTCGGAAGACCGCAAGCAATGGCGGGTACGTTATTTTTCACCTGAATCTGAAGTGCCGTTTTGCGGCCATGCCACTATTGCACTCGGTGCCGTGCTGGGTGAAACCTATGGCTTACACACCTACGCGCTTAATATCAATCAGGCTGCTATTGAAGTCACAGCGGTACAAGCAGAACAAGGGATTGCAGCCGTGCTTACCTCTCCGAACACACAAAGCAGAGAACTGTCTGAGAAGGAATTAAATGAAACACTATCGCTGTTTAATCTGCACGCCAGCGATTTGGATGCCCATTTGCCACCAGCGAAAATACATGGTGGTGCCGATCACATAGTGCTACCACTGAAACAGCGCGAGACGCTGGCGGCCATGCGTTACGATTTGAACGCGGGGCGCGAAATGATGGCCCGACACGGACTGGTAACTATCATGCTGGTTTATATAGAAGATGCGCAGACGTTTCACTCCCGAAATGCGTTTTCGTCGGGTGGTGTACTGGAAGACCCGGCTACGGGCGCTGCATCGGCGGCTTTTGCAGGCTATCTTCGCGATCGGCAATGGCCGCACGGAGGAAGCATAACGCTGTATCAGGGCGAAGACATGGGTGCGCCATCGGTAATCAAGGTGTCGCTCACTGATGAACCCGGCGCACCTGTGTTGGTTTCGGGTTCAACCCGCAAACTATAACAAACAGCTGGCACGGAGTGAGCGTTACAGAAACAGCTTTCGGGGCGGAATGCTACCGCCCCATGCCAATCTGTTCTACCCTTTAAACCAATCGCTGTCTAAAGGCATGCTAAACAACAAAGGTGCCATACCTTCATAGCGGGCACGGTTAGCTTCGCATTGCAAATTCTTCATGTAATTCACTTTCCATGGGTCGTTTATCAACCACAAGGTATCACCTATCACGGCTAAGCCTTCAATAGATGCATTGTCCATGATTTCCTGCTCTGCGCAGTTCACCGGATCACCCGATGGCGCGCTAAATTGCAGGCTGATCTTTTTTGTCGGCAGTGCTTTGGTGGTATCAATCACCCATAGCTCATTGTCGTTTCTGGCCGCAGCCAGCAAAAATCCCTGTCCGTTGGCAGTTGAGTAATACTCAAGGCCATTTATGGGGTGCCTGCCACTGGTAAAGCTGGGCACGGCCAGGTTTGGATCGTCTACTTTAGCAAAGTCAGTTTCTTCCCAAAATGCGTCGTCCAGTTTGACGGAGAAAATACGTGGGTTACCGGCGATATCCCGTTCAAGTCCCAGGTACAGGATGCCATCCGGACTCAAAGCCATGCCTTCAATCCCATCGTTAGGGAAATCACCCACCGCGAACTCGTGAGGAAATTGCAAGGGGCGCACATGTGTCATGCTGTAGCGGCCATCACCCTCTGATTCAATCCGCACCAACAAAGTAGGGTAATCCGTTGAACCGGTGCTTTCGTAACGCTGCTGACAACTGTCTGACAACGCCCCAGAGCGGGTTGCATCTTCCGTTACAGTGTAAAACACTCCCGGTTGTGCCGGATCCGCTACCAGCGCTTCCAAATCCGGTTCATCCGACAAATATTGTGCGAAGCAACTGCGGCGAACGCGCCCCGCCATCGACATAGCGTCAGCTTTTGCCGACAAGGTTGCTGTTACAGGATTGATTTCGTGAATTTGCAGCCGCTGTGTTTGCAACGCACTGCCATCAGAAATACTGTATAGCATGCCATTGCGATGCGTTAAGCCGGATGTTTGCGGATCCAGCATCACACTGCCATCGGCCTCAAGAATCCACTTTCCGGCCAGCACGGGCTCAGTCTTTTTCACCTCTGCTACCGGCTCCTGAGCAGGGCTTTCTCCGCAGGCCACCAGCACACTCAGTGCTACACCTGCAAATAACCATGTTGATTTCATCTTTTCTTTCCCAATCATAGGGTTGATAATGGCAGTATCCTCGCCGATGAAAAGCGGTGGGTCAAGGTTGTTAAACGGTGTGTGTGGCAAGTCAAACGCACGTGACCCCGTCAGCCTGAGTCCGTATACTGTGTAGTACCCACTGTTTTATCATGTTCTCTGTTATTCAACCCAAGGAGTGTTGGTTATTTCTGCTTCCTGCCCTTTAGTCATAGCCGGGCCTATTCTCAGACACACTACCAGGCAGGCATTTACACTCTGGATGGTAACGTCGGAATCTGTAGCACCAGAAATATCCGTCCTAGCCGGTCACGTTGAATGTCGGGGCAACACCACACAGGAACAGCTGCAGGTTGGTAAACACGCATTTGTTAACCTTCTTACCTTTACTCCAGAACAACCATTTGATGCTGAAGCGCTGATTGCTTACGAATTACAATTTAAGCACTCAGTTCAGCAAAGTAACTGGCAACACACGCTGTCTACCCTGTTGTATCCCAATCAGCAAACCCTGAATTTCCGGATACCCGGCACACTTTCAAATGTGTTACACGGCTCCTGCCGGAAACCTCACCATCCGGCTCAGGATAGTTTATTGCGGGCAGATGCACTGGTTGCACAAGAGTTTACCAAGGGTCCACAACGACCCGACCTGCTGATCATGACCGGCGACCAGATTTATGCCGATGATGTTGCTGGCCCCATGTTACAAGCCATTCTGCAAACCATTGATCATTATGGATTGTTCCATGAATCATTGGATCAGGCCGTAGTTGGCAGTACCCAGGATCTGATTGGTCATCCTTATTGCTATTACCACCGGCAGCAGATATTACCGCAAGTGAAAACGAACACTGCGCTATCGAAACTGTTTTTTGGTGCAAAGAAAAAGCCGGTATTTACATCGGTAAACGCACAAAACCACCTGATTGGACTGGCCGAAGTGCTCGCCATGTACTTGCTGGTATGGTCCGACACCCCCTGGGCGAACGTTGTATTCAACGCCAATGAAGTACCCGAGCAATTTCGCAGCAAATTCTTGCAAGAACTCGACACAATTGCCGCATTTGCGGCCGATTTAGTAAAAGTACGTCGTTTGTTGGCGCATATTCCTTGTTACATGATTTTTGACGACCACGATGTCACTGATGACTGGAACCTGACCCGAGGCTGGGAGCAGGAAGTATATGGTCATCCGCTATCGCGCAGAATGGTGGGAAATGCGCTGGCGGGTTACTGGTTGTGTCAGGGATGGGGCAATGCGCCAGACAGGTTCGCACCGCTGGTTAAACAGGCCGTTGAGAATTTCACGCCTGCAGGTTTACAACGCCACGAAGACTTTATTGACGCCTTGTTTAGCTGGGAAGACTGGCATTACGGGCTGGACACCCAACCACCGGTGCAAGTATTAGACACCCGCACCCGCCGCTGGCGCAGCGAATCCAGCCTGAACAAACCTTCAGGACTCATGGACTGGGAAGCCTTGTGTGAGTTTCAACAGCAAACCTTTGGTAAAGAGGCCGTTATAGTAGTCTCGGCTGCACCGATATATGGTGTTAAGTTTATCGAAGTTATTCAGAAACTGTTTACCCTGGCCGGCAAAGCGTTAACCGTAGATGCGGAAAACTGGATGGCGCATAAAGGCACAGCCAGCGTTATTCTGAATATCTTCCGACACTACAAAACTCCGCCGCATTTTATTATTCTGTCGGGCGATGTGCACTACTCGTTTGTATATGATGTGCGACTGCGTTTTCGCCGAAATAGCCCCAAAATTACACAATTTACCTGTAGCGGTATTAAAAATACTTTCCCCAATACACTGATCCGCTGTTTGGACACACTTAATCAGTGGTTTTACAGCGCCCGTTCACCGCTGAATATCTTCACCCGACGCCGCAATATGTCGGTTCACGACCGACACCCGGATTGCGCGCCGAATCAGGCGCTATTGAATCGTGCTGCCATAGGACAATTATTGATCGATCCGAATTGCGAAGAAGTACGTTGTTTAGCATTGTGTAGTGACGGAGAAACGGTAGAATTCCCGCCTGAATCGAATGTAGATAACTAACCAGCGAGGCAACGCATCCCAATGAGTGATCCTGCACTGAAAATTGGCCTGTTTTACGGTTCCACCACCTGCTATACCGAAATGGCCGCAGAAAAAATTCAGGCACAGTTAAACAGCATGTTCGACGATCAGGTAGTCGACGTATTTAACATTAAGGATGTGTCACTCAGCCAAACCGCGCATTACGACATTTTGATCCTTGGGATCTCAACCTGGGACTTTGGTGAATTACAGGAAGACTGGGAATCAAGCTGGGATGACGTGCATCAGTTACCTCTGGGCGGAAAAATTGTTGCGCTATTCGGCTTAGGCGACCAGTATGGCTATGCCGACTGGTTTCAGGATGCGCTGGGCATGTTGCACGATGCCATTGCCCCTTCGGGCTGCCGGTTTATTGGTTACACCGCAAACGAAGGCTATGAATTTGCCAAGTCAAAAGCCCTGATCCAGGACGACACCCAATTTGTCGGTTTGTCGCTGGACGACGAAAACCAGTTTCAACAAACCGACGAGCGCATCGCCCGTTGGTGTGAACAACTCGTAACCGAACTCAGTGAGCTCTAGCACCCCGCCCGGACGTTTACACCAGTTATACTACCGCAATGGCCAGAGTCATCGGGACGGCGCGGATGTCAGTTTTCACGATATCCGCCGGCTGTTTGGCTTTCAATCTATTACCATTGGCCGATGGGTCACCGCACAGGAACAGCAGATCGCTGCCAATTTGTTTTTTGATGCGCTTTACGATCTGATCGATATTTTACAGATCAATGAACAGGTAGTGTCGCTGAATGGATCGCTGTCGCTGGCATTTGGCACCGGCGGTCAAAAAAACGCCAACGCGCATTATCAGCCGGCCAAACGTCAGCTGGCACTGGCGAAAAACGCGGGTGGCGGCGCACTTGCCCATGAATGGTTCCACGCATTCGACCATTATATCAGCCAAAAATTTCTGGTAAGACCTCATCCCACTGCATTTGCCTCGCAGGGCTGGCTGGATGACGCGGATCTGGTGGATCACCCGCTAAATCACAAGCTTGCAGACTGTTTTCAGATCCTGTTTCTATGTGCCGATGGTCACTCGCCAAATGAGTATATCTTACGCTCAGTGGAAGCAGATAAGGCTTTGAAATGTTTCTATTTTGCGACTCCTCAGGAGTTAGCAGCCCGCGCATTTGAAGCCTGCATCCAGGATCAAAACATTAAAAACGCCTTCCTCGTACAGGGCACAAAAATGTCGGCAGAGGCTAGACTTGGCATTTATCCTCATGGTACCTTGAGATCACAGCTAAACGATGCCTTCAGGGTTTATTTTTACCAACTTGGTATGGCGCTGTCTGCTAAATAGTGTCGCTTTCTAACGAAAGTTATCGACAAATGCATTAAATTCATCGCACCTTGGTAATTTCTTTGTACAAATCACTACAGTTTTTTGTTACAAACAGTATACTAGGCGCACAAGTGTTAGAGATTAGAAAACCAAATGAAAAGAAAAAAGCATACATCCGGTGATGATGAAGCACAGGTCGACATGACACCCATGTTGGACATCGTGTTCATCATGTTGATTTTCTTCATCGTAACTACCTCTTTCGTTAAAGAAAAAGGGTTAGACGTAAACCGTCCGGAAAACAAGCCACCATCAGATAACCCTACCCGCTCGCTGTCTATCCGCATCGATGAAATGGGTAAAATTATGATGAATGGTCGTGAAGTTGATATCCGTCGTGTTGTTGCAAACATCCAGACTTACCTGGCTGAATCACCAACTGACTCTGCCGCTATTCAGGCTCACAAAGACACCGAGCACGGTGTAGTTGTTGAAGTTATGAACCAGGCAAAAGAAGCAGGTATCAACAAGGTATCTATTCTGGTTAAGTCGTAACAATCAGTTATGATAAAAAAAGCGCGTATATCGCGCTTTTTTTGTGCCTGTTAAAAATTCACATAAAAGTCCTGACACAAGATCTTATATTCATCGGTGTATGTGTTGTCTTCGTTCCTTATCGTTAGCGAGTGTATCTGTGTAACGGAAGCCATGGCAGACAACCGATAGACACTGACCTTTGGCACACTGTCTGCTTTATTGTGAACATCCCAGCGCTTATCAACGAAGAACCCGGCATCACTTGCGGCATTAATCACATCGTTATGCCGTTGATGAGGATAGACGCAATAAACACATCCCTCGCTAGCCAGTAACCTGGCGCAGTGCCTGAAGAAATCGTCAATACGCAATCCATTTTCGAGACGTGCGAGTTTTCTCTGCTCGCCCATGGTTTCATACGCGCGGGTTCTGTCATCATGCCCGGCAAAATAGGGCGGGTTTGAAATGATCAGATCATAACGCGCGTCAGGCTCGAAGCGGGCAATATCCTCTTGCTTAACACATAAACGCCCAGCCCACGGACTTTGAGCAAAGTTAGTCTCCGCTTGTAATCCTGCACGTTCATCAAGTTCGACCGCATCCACTGTACAGTTGGCGTTGGACTTTTGCGCCATCATCAGGGCCAGTAAGCCGCTGCCTGTACCAATATCCAGAATACGCCTGGCGTGAACCGGCTCGGCAAGACTACCTAATATCAGGCTATCAGTACCGACTTTCATAGCGCACTGTTCATGCGCAACGAAAAATTGCTTACATTGAAACCCTGCCGGTTTGGTCACCGAAACATCCACCTCTTATATTATGAAAACGGCTGCAGACTTATCATTTCCCGCGCCACCTGCTCTGGATACACGGCCCGGTACTTTTTCAGCGGGCCAACCATTATTGGCTTAAGTAACGTCAGAGTATTTGCCGTCATGCGTTCCAACATGCGCTCGTCGCCTTCTCGCTCACCAATCAACACGCCGGGTCTCACTGCTGCGGCATGCTCTAACTGGGGCATGCGCAAAATCGCGTTTTCCAATTCGCCTTTAACCCGCAAATAGAAGTGCTTACTTTTGGCATTGGCGCCCACCGCAGAGATCCACACGAACCCTTTGGCACGCTGGGCCCTAGCCAATTGCGCAGCTACGTGTACATATTCAAAATCGACCTTTCTGAACGCCTGTTTACTGCCCGCACGCTTCAGCGTGGTGCCCAAGCAGCAATACACGTGGTCAACGGTAAAATAGCCCTGGTAGGCTTCCGGATCGTCAAAGTTTATCACTACAGGTTGCAATTTGCGGTGAGGGTCCCGGTAGTGCTGCGTGGCCAATGGCCGCCTGAGCAAACAGGTTACCGACCCATAGCGCGGGTCATCCAGCAACAACTGAAGCAGTTGTCTTCCTACCAACCCACTGGCGCCTAAGACCAGTGCGCTTTTTATCGAACTCAAAGTGTGTCATCCTTCCGCGTTGAATGTACCTATAATTAGAAAGCATCCCCCTGTTAGGGATCATTTTAAACGACAGATAGTAGCCTATTCATGAAAAAAGCTTTAGTACTTGGAGCCCTTATGCTCAATCATACGGTGATGGCTGACACGTTAACCATTGAACGTATTTATGAATCCCCGTCGCTGGACGGCAGCTCACCGCGGAGTTTGCAGGTGGCACCCGACGGCAAACGCGTTACGTACCTGCAAGGAAAGCAATCCGACTACGAGCGTCTGGATTTGTGGGAATATAACATTGCTTCCGGTGAGTCACGCCTTTTGTTTGATTCGGATGATTTGTCTTCGGGCGAAGAAACACTGTCCGACGAAGAAAAAGCCCGCCGCGAACGAATGCGCTTATCTGGATCAGGGATTGTGAGTTACCAATGGTCGGCAGATGGTACTGCCTTGTTGTTCCCGCTGGGTGGCGACGTTTACTTCCACAAACTGGGTGAACAGGGTGCCAGGCAATTACTCGACACCGAGGCGTTCGAAACCGATATCATGCTCTCTCCTAAAGGGAACTATATTTCGTTTATTCGCGATCAGAATCTGTTTGTTAAGCATATTGCCAGTGGCAAGGAAACAGCCATAACCACAGAAGGCGGCGGTAACCTGAAATATGGCATGGCTGAATTTGTGGCGCAGGAAGAAATGGGCCGTATGACCGGCTACTGGTGGTCTCCAGATGAGCAGTACATCGCCTTCACCGAAGTTGATGAAACACCAGTAGACACCATTACCCGCTCGGAAATTTACGCAGACGACATTAAAATGATTGAGCAAAAGTACCCATCAGCCGGTACGCCCAATGTTAACATTCGTCTGGCAATTCAACACATCGGCTCGCAAAAGCGAAGCTGGGTTGACTTAGGAAAAGACAAAGATATCTATCTGGCGCGTGGCAAGTGGATGCCAGACAGTGAACACTTTACCTATCAGTGGCAAAACCGCACCCAACAATTGCTGGAATTGCGTAGTGTTAGCGTAAAAGACAATTCGCAACAAGTTTTGCTAACTGAGTCGTCTGATACCTGGGTAAATCTGCACAATGACTTTACCTTTATCAATAACGGCACCCAGTTTATCTGGGCATCCGAGCGCGATGGCTTTAAACACCTGTATTTGTTTAACAGCAACGGTAAGCTGGTGCGTCAGTTAACCAAGGGTAAATGGGTAGTTGATCAGCTTGAGGCAGTCGATGAAAAATCGGGTAAGGTATTCTTTACCGGCCGCAAAGACACGCCACTTGAGAGCCATTTATACAGCGTAAACCTACAGGGTGAAGACGTTCAGAAACTCACGGCGCGGGAAGGCTTCCACCACATTACATTTAGTGGCGATGCTTCCATTTACATTGATATGTCTTCTACTGCTAACACTCCTTTTCAGGTGAGTTTGCACAACGCATCGGGCGATCAAATTACCTGGCTGGAAGAAAACAAGCTGGATGCAAACCACCCGCTTACCCCGTATGTAAAAGACTGGGTTAAACCGGAGTTTGGTACCATTACCAACGATGAAGGCATTGAGCTTTACTATCGCTTATACAAGCCAGCCAAACTGGAAGGGAAGCACCCGGTAATTGTGTACCTGTATGGCGGACCACACGCACAGGTGGTGAACAACCAGTGGGGCGGTAACCGTGGATTGCTGATGCAACATTGGGTAAGTAAAGGTTATGTGGTATTCAGTATTGATAACCGCGGTTCAAACTACCGGGGCAAAGCCTTCGAGGAACCAATTTACAAAGCCATGGGCAGCGTAGAGGTAGAGGATCAGGTATCCGGCGTGAAGTTTTTGCATACCCTGCCCTACGTAGACAAAGACCGTATTGGTGTTTATGGCCACAGTTACGGTGGCTATATGACGCTGATGAGTATGTTCAAAGCCGGCGACTACTTTAAAGCCGGAGTATCAGGCGCACCGGTTACAACCTGGCGCTTGTACGATACACACTACACTGAGCGTTATATGGGTAATCCCAACACCGACAGTGAAGCATATGATGCCTCATCGGTATTCCCTTATGCGCAGGATCTGAAAGGCCCGCTGCTGATTTATCACGGCATGGCCGACGATAACGTGTTGTTTACCCACAGCACCAAGCTGTATAAACACTTGCAGGATATGGCCAAGCCCTTCGAGGTGATGGATTATCCGGGTAAAAAACACAGCATTCGGGGCAAGCAGACCGGCATTCACTTATACCACACCATTACTAACTTTTTTGATCGACACTTTGGTGTGCAATAACATCCAATAAATACCTTGCGCGACAGAGACTTCCTGTCGCGCACTCATTTCAGCCTGAACTTAACGAATACGATCCCATACCTATTATTGACTTCTTCTTATTGCCAAGCTGATTTTTATTGCATAGTTTCAATATTGGGTTTACCCCAATTATGCATAATCCAATAAGACCGAATTTAATTCGGCAATTAATCTAAAAACACAAGTGAAGAAGTATAAAATGATAAAAACGACCCTAAGACCTACCATGGCAGCGGTACTGCTGGCCGTGAGCGCATCTGCTACGGCAGCAAACGACAGATACATTATTCAGGTAGATAACCCGTCGAAAGGCGTAGTAAAAGCCCTGACGAAGCAGCTCGGCGGACAAGTTCATGTTGACGCCGACGGTTTTATCGCCGCCACCTTCTCTGGCAAATCATTGTCGGAAGTAAAAGGCTTACTGAACAACCCTCACGTTAAACTGGTTGAAGAAGATGCGTTGCGTTCTGCTATGGCGCTGTTTAATGATGACGCCGGCAGCCCGATGCAAAGCCAAATTACACCCTATGCCGTATACCAGGCGCAGGCCGACCAGGTTGCGTTTAACGCGAACGCTGATATGAAAGTGTGTGTTATCGACTCAGGTTTAGACAGCACAAACCCAGATTTTGTGTGGGCAAATATTACTGGCGACAACGACCCAGGCACAGGCAACTGGTTTAACGCAGGTGGCGAACACGGCACCCACGTAGCTGGTACTATTGGTGCGGCAGACAACAGCTTCGGTGTAGTGGGTATGGCACCGGGCGTAGACATGCACATTATTAAAGTATTCAACGCTGCAGGTTGGGGATATTCTTCCGATTTAGCTCAGGCGGCGCAGTTGTGCGGCCAGGCTGGCGCTAACATTATTAATATGAGCTTAGGCGGTGGAGCGGCTAACAGTACCGAGGAAAACGCCTTTAAAAACTTTACCGCCGCTGGTGGTTTAGTGATTGCAGCTGCGGGTAACGATGGCAATTCCTCTCGCATGTATCCTGCAGGCTATTCATCGGTAATGATGGTCGGTGCCAACGATGCAAACAACGCTATTGCCGATTTTTCTCAATTTCCAAGTTGTACCACTGGCCGCGGCAAGCGTGTAATCACTGATGACACTATCTGTGTTGAAGTCACCGCAGGCGGCGTAGATACCCTTTCAACGGTACCAGCAGGCACGGCGGTGATGTCAGGACTGAGCATGGATGGCAGTGGCTTTGCCTCCAGTGCCATGGAAAACACCGGCAATGCCAACGGCCAAACGTTCTACATGGGCACAGCACAAAGCACAGATGCGGGTGCGTCTGGCAAAATATGTGTTATCGACCGTGGCGTCATTTCTTTCCACGATAAAGTAGCCAATTGCGAAGCTTCTGGTGGCGTTGGCGCAGTGATCATTAACAATGAAGCTGGCATGCTTTACGGAACACTGGGTGATACAAACTCAACATCTATTCCTGCGGTAGGTGCTGCCCTGGAAGACCGTGCAGCCATTCTGGCTGCGGGCACGGCGGATATTTCTGTTGGCGCCAGTGATTACGGCTACCTGAGTGGTACTTCAATGGCAACGCCAGCGGTTTCAGGGGTTGCTGCACTGGTATGGTCAAATCATGCATCCTGTACAGGAACTGAAATTCGCGACGCGTTAAAAGCCACAGCGATGGACGCGGGTGCAGCGGGTAAAGATGTGTATTTCGGCTACGGTATTGTTCAGGCTGCGGCAGCTGATGCTTACCTGACAGCCAACGGCTGTGCCGGTGGAAACGGCGGTGGCGGTGATAATGGTGGTGGTGGCGACACGGGCACCGGCCTTACCTTAACCGCAAACGGCTACAAGGTAAAAGGTACGCAACAAGTTGACCTTAGCTGGGCAAACAGCAGTGCAGCTATGGATATCTTCCGCAACGGCAATACAATTGCAACTGTTAGCGGCACCACCAGCTATACCGACACAATAAATGTAAAAGGCGGCGGCGTGTATGATTACCAGGTGTGTGAGTCTGGTACATCAACCTGTTCTGCTGTGGTAACCGTGGTGTTCTAAAGTAGCACTGCTTTACACAACAAAGCCCACCAAACTGGTGGGCTTTTTCGTATCAAGCGCGAATTGGTATTCGCTATTAACCAAACATGGCATTCGCCAGTGACTTCTGCACCCCAATGGCGGTGTCTTTTTTCAGTTCGAATTTCATGGCTTCGGCCTGTCCTGATATAAAAATACGCAGTTCTGCGTCCATATCAAAATGCCCGGCAGTTTCTACTTTAAACTGCGTAATGGCCTTGTAAGGCACCGAGTGATATTCCACTTTCCGGCCTGTTACACCTTGCTTGTCGATAAACATAAAACGATGGTTGGTAAAGACAATCAGGTCTCTAACCAGTTTGTAAGCACTTATCACGTTTTCAGTATTACCCAGTATAGGTTGTAATTCTTCCTGTACTTCTGTTACATCCACTTCACTGGCATTGCCCAGTAATGCATCTAGTAATCCCATGGAACCTCCTGTTTGCCCGACATCACATACAGAGTTGGGCTGTTAACTAACCAACTGCAACAGGTTGCAGTGATTGACTAATGGTTCAGGATACCCCAAAGCGAAACCTTGTCCATAGTCTATTCCCAGTTCAATCAACGCTTCACGCGTGGCGTCGTCAACGACAAATTCCGCGATAGTTTGCTTGCCCATACTCTGGGCAATGTTATTGATGGCTTTTACCGTTTCATAATCGATCTTGTCGCGCACCATGTTACGCACAAAAGAACCGTCAATTTTTACGTAATCCACATCCAGGTTCTTCAAATACGTAAACGTCGACATACCAGCGCCAAAGTCATCTAACGCAAATCGGCATCCCAGTGCCCGCAGTTCATCAATAAACCATTTCGCAGAAGAAAGATTAGTCACCGCCGAGGTTTCGGTGATTTCAAAACACAATTTTTCTGCTGGTATATTACAACATTGGATCTGATGCACTATTTGCTTCAGCAGCTTTTCATCACTCAGCGTAATGCCCGACAGGTTAATGGCGATTTTGTCGAGCTGACGGCAGAAAGCAGGTTGTTGCTGCAAGAACCTCAGGGTGTTGTCGACTACCCACCAGTCAATTTTATTCATTACGCCGTGTTGTTCCGCCAAAGGAATAAACACGCCGGGACTAATATACTGTCCATCCTCACCAATTAACCGTAAAAGCACCTCTCCGTGAGTTCGCTGGTTGGCGCTTTTTAAATCAATAATAGGCTGAAAGAATAACTCAAATCCATTGTTGTCGAGGGCCATTTGGAAGTGTTGCAATACTTTGCTTTCAACCATATCCAATGCTTGTTGTTCTTCGGTTGGTGTATACACAAAATAGCGGTTTCGGCCCATAGACTTGGCTTTGTAACAGGCGTTGTCGGCGGCCTTAATTAAATCTGCCGCACTGTAACCTGGTTGGTGTATGTCGATAACACCGATACTGGCTCCCACGAAGAACACTTTATCCTCTACCGTAAACCGATAAGCGCCAATGTGCTGTAACAGTCTGTCCAGTTTATCCAGCACCTGCTCGAGTGTGAGGTTTCTGAAAATCATGCAAAACTCATCACCACCAATACGTGCCAGTAAGTCTTTTTCATTTACAAACTCACCAAACACATTTGAGACTTCTTTTAATAAACGGTCGCCTGCCGGATGGCCGCAGCTGTCATTCACCAACTTAAACCTGTCCATGTCGATAAAACACATCACTGCACTGGCTTCGCCGGCATTTACCTTGCTAATAAGTCCGGTGAGGTAGTGATCAAACGCGTACCGGTTCATCAAACCGGTTAGCTGGTCGTGACTGGCCTGGTATCTTACTTCTTCCTGCAACGCAAACTCTTCAGTCACGTCACGAGCAATACCTTCAATGGCAATTAATTTGCCCTGTTCATCAAATACGCCCGCATCAGCGAATTCAATCACTTTTGTATCACCACTCTCTGCACGTAATTTCAAACGATAGGGCTGCGGATTCTCACCAGATTGAATGGAATACACTATGTTTCGATGGTCAGCATGCGACTCCACCATAAAGCGCCGTTGCGCAAGGCAAAACTGCTCTGCGTTGATCCCCAAAATAGATTGCACTCCATGACTCACATACACAAATGATTGGTCGAGTGTTTTGGTATACACAAAATGACGGTACAGCCCATCGATTAAGCGGCGGTATTTTTCCTCACTCCGAAGTAATGCCCGTTGTGCATTAAAACGCTCGGTGACATCCCTGAGTGTGATCGCGATATCTTTACCTGCCCGAACAATTTGTACCTTTAACCACTGCGGCTTTATCAGGCGGCTCTTAATTTCAATATAGTCGTCAAAGGGCTCGCCTGTTAGCACGACCTCATCGATGCGCGGCACTATATGATGCTGCTTAAACGTTTTTAACTGAACCGATAATGGTTTGTCTTTTATTAAACAGACATCGCCCTGAAACAACTGAATGGCAATTTTATTCGCCTCAACCAAAAAGTAATCGTCCGCCACTTTTTTGTAGATTAACAAAGCATCCAGTGCTGCTTCACTTGCCGTTTTATAACGCAACTGGCTCTGATCCAAATTCATGGCACTTTTCAGTAACTTATACAACACAATGGTAGCCAGCAGTGACATAACCAGGCCTACCAGTGAAACTAACAACGCACCACTGAAGGCAGGTTCAGGTAACGCTAGCTGCAAGCGCCACACCCGGCCAAGCACGTTAAACAAATCACTTTTGACGGG
The DNA here is from genome assembly GCF_047290655.1 of Alteromonas sp. AMM-1. Lineage (NCBI taxonomy): Bacteria > Pseudomonadati > Pseudomonadota > Gammaproteobacteria > Alteromonadales > Alteromonadaceae > Alteromonas > Alteromonas sp. AMM-1. The sequence goes on from NZ_JBLBUE010000009.1 coordinate 63,111, forward strand.
AAACGATTCCACATTGGCAGGCGCATTTGAGCCTACTGTCAGAGGATTCAGAGTGGAATCAGTGATCAGAAAATGATAATGCTGTTCAACCAATTGACCATTGGACATGGCCAACCAGGCTTGCAAATCAAAGGTGGCCAGCACGTATCCCAAATGCGGTTCCTGAGGGCTGATTAAGCGTCCGTATAACAGAAAATGCTGCCCGCCCATCCCGCTGACTAACTGGCTGAAATACTGCTCACCATTGGTAAATTCCAGGAAGTCGGGTAATTCAAGAGACTTACCCACAATGTTATCATGCCAATAAGGGGCAGACGGGTACTGCGGCCTGACCAGCCACTGAACCAGTCCATTGCTATCTATCAGCATCAAGCTGCTGTAGCCACGCTGTATACTGAGCAGAGTGATTGCCTGAACATTGAACCAATCCAGATAATTCGGTTCTTGCGTTGGCCAGTTTTGCATGAGTGACTCAAGTGCCTGATGACGCTCTGCCGCCATGGTTTGCAAATTTACCACAACCTGCGCAGACAGGTTTTCTGCTTTACTGCGCTCAACAGTAAACTCGCGATCCTGTAAATAAATCCCAACGCTGACAAAGAATGCAGCCAGTAAACAAAACAGAATGATCGGCGTAAAGTAAATGCGTTTTTGAGCTTTTTGCGACATAAGTAAATACCACCTGGATTTCGCGCAGTCGCCGACAATACCGCATGATTATTAAAATTACGTGACGCAAATACGGTGAATTTACAACCGCTGCTGATCGTTTTCTGAGTAACACTCGCCTTTGTGCTGCAGCAGTGACACAATGGCTGTTGTACTATGTTGTTCAATCTGCTGTTAGCGATTCTTCGAAAGGAAACTCTGTGACGCAAGTGTATACCGGCACAACTTATCAGGACGTTCACGATGCGTCCCTTCGCCTCGTAGGCAAAGTACAACGCACGCCCATTCTGGAGTCGTCATTGTTAAACCGCTGGTTGGGGCACAGAGTGTTGTTTAAGGCGGAATGCCTGCAGCCCACTGGCGCATTTAAGTTGCGTGGCGCCACGAACTTTATTACGGCGCTGCAGGAATCAGGTACGATCCCCAAACATATTGTAGCTAACAGTTCAGGAAACCATGCTCAGGCGGTTGCCTATGCGGCCTCGAAAGCCAGTATTCCGGTAACCATTTACGCAACCAACACCATCTCGCCGGTGAAAGCCGCAGCAACCCGTGCCTACGGCGCCGAATTAAAACTCTACCCTACCCGTGTAGAAGCAGACCAGGCAGTGGCCGATGCAGCCGAAGCCGAGGGCACCGTTTGGATACCGCCATTTAACCACCCGTTAGTGATTGCAGGACAGGGAACTGCCGCAATGGAAGCGCTGCAGGATCACCCGGACATAAATGCCATATTTGCACCTTGTGGTGGCGGTGGTTTGCTCAGCGGTACATTACTGGCCTCTCGTGCGCTTGCGCCGGATGCACTGGTTATTGGTGCAGAACCTCAGGTGGCCAACGACGCTTCGCGCTCCTTGCAATCAGGACGTATTGAGTCGCTTTCCGGTCCGGTGAGTACATTGGCCGATGGGGCAGCAACGCCATCAGTGGGTGAATACACTTTTCCGTTATTGCAGGAACTGGATGATTTTTACGAAGTCAATGAACAGCAAATTGCTTACTGGACTCAGTGGCTGCAACATCTGCTGAAGATTCATGTAGAACCCACCAGTGCCATGAGCATGGCGGCAGTAGCGGCCTGGGCAGTGAATACGCAGCCAGGACAAACCGCTTTGGTGTTACTCACCGGTGGCAATATAAGCCAGTCTGCCATGGCCAAAATCTGGCAAACCGATTATTTACTCCAACCCCCAACTATTGCATGAGAACCTAACAATGCGCAGATACGTGTCGCTTACCCTGCTGCTTGTATGCAGCTTACTCATGAGTGTGGCCTCAGCCAGTACGCTCATAGAAAACGTCCGCGGTTATACGCTCAACGAGAAGGGCGAACTGGTACAGTTCAAGCGGATACTCCTTAATCGCGGCAAAGTGATCAGTCTTGATCCCACGTCTGTGCCAAACAAAGCGGAAGTTATCGACGGCAGAAATGCCGTGATGTTGCCAGGGTTAATAGATGCTCACGGCCATTTACTGGGGCTGGGAGGCAATTTGCTGGAAGTGGATTTGCGCGATAGCAAAACCATGAGTCAGGCCGCAAAATGGGTAGCAGACTACGCGCTGGCGCACATGGACCAGGATTGGATAAAAGGCAGGGGCTGGAACCAGGAACTGTGGAGTGACCGCTCGTTTCCAACAGCGAAAGCACTGGATAAAGTCATTGCTCAAAAGCCTGTATGGTTAAGCCGGGTAGACGGTCACGCGGCTTGGGTAAATACCAAAGCGCTGCAACTCGCCGGTATCACACGCGACACTCAGGACCCGGTTGGTGGGCAGATCCTGCGCGATTCACAAGGCAATCCTACCGGTGTACTGATTGATAATGCCATGGACTTAGTGGCCGCTGTTATGCCTACCGAGAGTACAAGGCAATATCAGGCACAATTGAATGCGGCCGGTGAGCATTTGTTGTCCGTGGGGATCACCGCAATGCACGATGCCGGTGTGAGCCATCATGTTTACGATTTTTACCTGGCACGCGCAGCGGCGCAAACGCTACCTGTGCGTATTTATGCGATGTTAAGTGCCACCGATCCACAGCTCGATGAAATGTTAGATACCGGCATTATTCGCAGTGCCGATGATTTTCTGTCGATTCGCTCTGTAAAAGCCTATGGTGACGGCGCGTTAGGCAGTCGCGGCGCTGCATTATTAAAGCCTTACAGTGATTCCCCCCATCAGCATGGCTTATTGCTTACTCAACCCGACGATTTCCCTAAAATATTTCAAAAGGTGCTGGGAGCAGGTTTTCAGCTGAACTTCCACGCAATAGGCGACAAAGCCAATCGTATGGTACTGGATGAGTTTGAGAAAACCTTTGCAAGTGTTGGCGGCCAATCACTCAGAAACCGCATCGAACACGCACAGGTAATCAATGTGAACGACCTGCCCCGGTTTGCAAAATTAAACGTGTTACCATCAATGCAGCCCACCCACGCAACCTCTGATATGAATATGGCAGAGGCACGTATTGGGAAAGCGCGTATGGCAGGTGCCTATGCGTGGAAAACGTTGATAGACAGTGGCATACCCATGCCTCTGGGTTCAGACTTCCCGGTTGAGCTGGCGAATCCGTTTTATGGGCTGCACGCTGCTGTAACGCGACAAGACCGCAACAACCAGCCACTCAAAGGCTGGTATCCGGAACAAGCGTTAACCGTAAAGCAGGCTTTTAAAGGCTTTACCCTGGATGCGGCCTACGCTGCGCATATGGAAGATGCCCTTGGCACACTAACACCAGGCAAGTGGGCGGATTTCATTTTAGTTGATCAGGATATTTTTACGGTGACGCCTCAGGACATATGGAAAACCAAGGTGATGCAAACCTGGCTGGCCGGTGAAAAAGTATTCGATGCAAATAGCCAAAATTAACTGGAGTCACGGCACAGGCTCATGCACAATGCGCTTTTTTCATTGAGAGCACAACCATGACTTTAAGTGTAAACAGCTATTTTAACGATGCCGTAAAATCCATTGCTTTCGAATCGGCTAACGGCCCATGCACCGCTGGTGTAATGTTGCCTGGTGATTATGTGTTTGGCACCAGTCAGGACGAACTGATGAAGGTAACCGAGGGTGCATTAACCGTAAAATTGCCTGGCGAAAGCGACTGGCAAACGTTTGAAGCTGGTACCGAATTTCGCGTTGCAGCTAATCAGTCATTTGATGTGAAAGTGGCAACGACTACAGCCTACTTATGCTTCTACAGCTAGCTGAATCCCAGATTTCAATCGCAGCTTAATATGAAAACACCACGCAATTGCGTGGTGTTTCTTTAATTTCACTTTGTTTTATGCAAACAGTGATATCAATACAAGGTGCGGATCCACTTTTCTTCTGTGATAAAATTCCAGTTCCACGACTGCCACTCGTCTGGTAATCCGGCTTCAACCACCTCGTCTACCGACATCCCTTTTGCTTTTTGTGCATTCACGAAAGCCAGGGTAGCCTTCATCATGGCTAAGAAAGCCTGATAATCCTGCTTGGTAGCGAGTGGGCCATGACCGGGTATAATTTTTGTGTCTTCATCAATGCGATCAAGCAGCACCTCGACTGAACGAATATACCCGGCAACTGTGCCACCTGCTCCCAAGTCGATATAGGGGAATAACCCGTTAAAAAACAAATCACCGGTGTGTAATACATTGGGCTGTTCAAACCACACTACACTGTCGCCATCGGTATGGCTGGCTGGCAGGTGAAACACATGCAGAGTTTCACCGTTAAAATGAATTTTCACGCCCTGTTCGTAAGTAACAACCGGCAATGCCGATGTAGCCACGGAACTATCGCTTGCCAGTCTTACACGCACGTTGTCGTGAGCGAAAATTGTTGCGCCTTTATTATCATGGAAAAACGCATTACTTCCTGTGTGATCGCCGTGAAAATGCGTATTGATAACATAACTGGGTGTATTGTTACCAAGCTCACCCAGCGCTGCAGAAATCTTAGGTGCAAGTGGGGCAAATTGATCGTCAATTATCAACACCCCATCTTCACCGGCAGACACGCCAATATTGCCACCAGCACCCGTTAGCATGTGAACCGAACCCGCCAAATGCGCTGATTGTATTTCAACTGAGGCAAAGCGGTCATCTGCGTATAACTGTGTGGCCGCAAACGCCGCCGTTAGCGCAAAACAGCATTTAACCAATTGTTTCATTAACCATTCCTTACCTGGACCTAATAGGTATTATATGCAACTGACTGCCAATTGGTTCACTGAAAAACGCAATTTATTGGCGCTCATAACGACACGATTTACAGCACAGCCAAACTATACCGCTATGCTGCTTTCTTCATAATGTGCGGCCTGGCCGATGTACCTGAAACGCTCAACTGAACGCCCATTCACACTCACCTGCTCAGTAAACATATCTAACGGGCGAACCCATAGTGCGCCCTCACCGTACATGGGACGATACACCACTACCTGACTTTCGTCTTCAGAGTGTCTGGCAACACCAATTACTTCGTAATTGTTCCCTTTATAATGCTGGTAAACGCCGGGTTTAATCATTTTTTGTCTCCTTTATTGGGTGGCAAAAGCGTTAAGTCCTGTTTGTCGATGTTGTCGGGAATGACGGGGTTATGGGTATGGCTATCTGGTTCGGTTAGTTTCCTCGTTAATTCACTTATGACGCATCTATTCATTCGCGTAATTTACACGTAGCATTACGTTATATCGCCTTGCGCATAGTCATGCAACATAAGCCAACTTTATGGCATTTGTATGTATGAAAATGCAAGTTTAGTAGAAGATTATACTTTCTGCTAATTCTGTTCCAGCGGCAACGTTAATTGCTGCACATCTTTGGGCTCATCCAGCCCGACATGCAAACCCACCAAGCGAATTCCCCGCTCTTGAGCACGTGAATACGCTTCTTTTAACAGCGAGTGAAAGCGGCCTTTTTCCACCTCGGTATAGCGATGCTCAACGGTGGTGAGCTGGAAATCCTGGAATTTCAGTTTTACGCCCAGCGATTTTATTCGTATGGGTTTACTGGCATGGTATTTCTTTTGATGCAACGCCAGTCGGTTGCACAATGTATCGTACAAATATTCCACTACTTCCCTGCATTCAGCTTCGGTATGAATATCAGCACTCAGTGTGCGCTCTACCCCCACTGATTTACGTACCCGATCCGTTTGGACGTCTCGCTCGTCAATACCATGTGCACGTTGCCATAAAATATGCCCAAACTTACCAAACCGCTTCTGGATCTGTTCATAAGGGTATTGTCTGACATCATCACAGGTGTACAACCCCAACTGATGTAATTTTTGTAAGGTAACCTCTCCAACACCCGGTATTTTTTTTAACGGTAACCTTCGCACAAAGCTATCGAGTTGTTCGGGTGCCACAACGCAAAGTCCATTGGGCTTATTTTCGTCGCTGGCCACTTTAGCCACAAACTTACAGGGGGCCACCCCCGCCGAGGCAGTGAGATTTAATTCCTGTTGAATGCGATAACGTATCGCCTCTGCAATGCGCGTTGCACTGCCCTGAT